>CAZFKD010000427.1:0-987 GCA_964519695.1 uncultured Spirochaetaceae bacterium | reverse complement strand
GACCCCGATGCGCCCAAGCACGCGGGCCTCACCTACTTCATCGTGGACATGCACTCGCCGGGCATCGAGGTCCGGCCCCTGCGCGAGATGACGGGCGGCTACGAGTTCAACGAGGTGTTCTTCGACGACGCGCGGATTCCGGCGGTCAACATCGTCGGGGCGCGGGGGCAGGGCTGGCAGGTCTCGCGCGCGACGCTCGTCCACGAGCGCAACCTGATCGGCAATCCGTACATGATGCGCGAAGCGTTCCAGGATCTCGTCGAGCTCGCCCGGTCGCGCCAGAGAAACGGTCGGCCGGCGATCGAAGATCCGGGGGTCCGGCAGCGGCTCGCGGAGATCGAAGGCTTCGTTCGCACGAGCGAGACGTCGAACCTGCGTCAGTTCAGTGCGGGGCAGCGCGGCGAGATGCTGAAGGTCGTGCGGCCTGTGATGATGAACAAGGTCTACTCGACGGACACGATGCAGAAGATCGCGCGCTGTGCTTATGACCTCATCGGCGGCGACGGCGTCCTCGCGCCGCGCGAGGAGGAGCTGCATACCTGGGGCCGGCGTTCGACGCCGACCGGCTGGGTGCTCCAGTACATCTTCTCGATGGGTCCCGCGATCGCGGGCGGCGCGACGAACATCCAGCTGAACATCATCGGCGAGCGGGGCTACGGCCTGCCGCGGGACGTCCTGCGCGGGCGCTAGCCGCCGCGCCGCCCGGCGCGCTCGAGCGTCTCAAGGCCCCGCGCGGGCGAGCCGATCGGCTCGCCATGCAACCCTGGCTGTCGAAAGGACTCTGGCGAGCGGGCACGAAGCTGAGCATCGGCCTCGCGGTCGTCGGTGCGCTCGTCGGCATCCGGATCGTGACGGCGACGCCCGTGGGCGTCGAAGGCGATCTCGCCGAGCTCGCGCGACTCGGGGTCGAGCTCGAGGCCGAGGGAGCGGGCGGGGAACGCCCTGCGGAGTCTTTCTCGGATCCGGCGGGGGGCCACGCGACGACGG
>CAZFKD010000426.1:0-4161 GCA_964519695.1 uncultured Spirochaetaceae bacterium | reverse complement strand
CGGCGCCGGCGCCGGCCCGGCCGCCGCCGCTGCGATCTCCGAAGCCTCGGCGGCGGCGCCCGGCTGCGCCGCGAAGGCGTTCTCCGGGCCGGCGACGCGCAGCCGTACGGCGTGGATCTCGATCGCGCGGCCGGGGCGCACATAGCCGAAACGGTCGCGGTGGAGCGCCTCGAAGGCCGCGCGCCAATCCGCTCCGGGCGCCGCCTCGACCTCGAGCGCGGTATCGGTCCCCACATAACGCAGGGCGAGCCCCGTCTCGGCGACGATCGCGGCGCCCGGCTCGCCCTCGCTGGCGAGTGCCTCACGACCGAGCTGCTCGAGCTCCGCCCAGTCCGCCAGCACCGAAGCAGCGAGCGGACCCTGCGCCGGCAGCTGCCGACCGCCGCCGTCGCGCTCGCCGTGCCACGCCCGCTGGGCGATCCCGATCCCGAAGGCCGAGAAGAGCCCGGCGAAGGGATGCAGCAGGATCTCGCGCAGACCGAGCCGGGCGGCGAGCGCACAGACGTGCTGACCGCCGGCGCCGCCGAATCCGACGAGCACGTGGTCCCGGGGATCGACGCCGCGCGCGACGCAGACCGCGACGATCGCCTGCGCCATGGCGGCATTGGCGATCTCGATGAAGCCGGCCGCGATCTGCTCCGGGCTGCGATCGAAGCCGGCCTGCGCCAGCGCGGCGCGGATCTCGCCGAGGGCCCGATCGACGGGCGCGCGCTCGAGCGCAAAGGGGAAGAGATCGGGCAGCATGCGGCCGAGGGCGAAGTTCGCGTCGGTGACCGTCAGCTCCCCGGCGCAGAGCTCGCCCGAGGCATCGCGCCGCGCATAACAGAGGGGGCCGGGATCGGCGCCGGCGCTCTCCGGTCCGACGAGAAAACGGCTGCCGTCGAAGCGGCAGAGCGAGCCGCCGCCGGCTGCGACCGTATGGATCCGCAGCATCGGCGCCTTGACGCGGACCCCGCCGACCACGCTCTCGAAGCTCCGCTCGAGGGGCGCTTCGTCGACGATCGAGACGTCGGTCGAGGTGCCCCCCATGTCGAAGCCGATCGCGCGCGGCCGGCCGGCGCGGCGCGCGAGCGCGCGGGTCGCGAGCACGCCGCCCGCCGGCCCGGAGACGAGCGCATTCGGCGCGCGAAATCGCGCGGCGCCGGTCAGTCCGCCCGACGATTGCATGAAGCGCAGCTCCGCCCGGGGCAGCGCCTGCTGCAGCCGTGCCCCCTGTTCGCGCAGGCGCGGCGTCAGATAGGCGTCGGCGATCGTCGTCTCGCCGCGGGCGAGCAGGCCGATCTCGCGCACCGTCTCATGGGAGCAGACGACGTCGTCGAAGCCGACCTCGCGCGCGAGGGCCGCGAGCGCCCGCTCTTCGCCGTCGTCCACGCAGGCGTGCATCCGGACGACGGCGACCGAACGCGCCCCCGCCGCCCGCGCCGCCGCGAGACCTGCGCGCGCGCCCGCGAGATCGAGGGCCTCGATCCGTTCGCCGGTCGCAGCGATCCGGCCTGCGACCTCGAGCACGTGCGCGTGCAGACGCGCCGGCTTCTCGATCTCGAGGGCGAAGAGCGCGGGCCGCTCCTGGGTTCCGATGTCGAAGACGCCGGCGAGCCCCTGCGGCGCGACGAGCAGGGTCGGGACGCCGCGGCGCTCGAGCAGGGCATTCGTCGCGACGGTCGTCCCGAGGCGGACCGAAGCGGCCAGCGTGCTCGCCGTCCCGCCGGCGCCCGCGCGCTCGAGCAGCGCTTCGATCGCGTGCACCGGCGCGTCCGGCCCCGAGAGCACTTTCGTCGTCGAAATCGCAGCTTGCGGCGAGACCGCAATGCAGTCGGTGAAGGTCCCGCCGCAGTCGATGAAGAACTGCCAGCGCCCGCTGCTCACGCCGCCCTCTTGCGCGCGAGTCGCCGGACGATCCCGCCGACGAGGCGATCGATGCCGGAGCGCAGCGGCGGATCCCCGAACAGCCGGACGCCCAACAGCAGGACCAGGCCGTAGACCGCACCGCCCGCAACGAACGCGACGTAGGCGTTCGGCAGCGGGAGCAGCCAGCCGAGGCCGCGGACGGCGCCGGCGGCGAGCGCCGTGATCGCGAGCGTCCGGCCCCCCGTCTCGGCGAGCGCCCCGAGGTCGGGGGCGCCCGCGCGGACCCGCAGCCAGCCGAGCGTCACGATCGCGTTGAGGCTGATCGCGGCGAGCGACGCGAAGGCGAGTCCCCTGATGCCGTGCAGCTGCCCGCCGACGAGGTAGAGCGGGAAGACCGCGAGCGCGATCCCGGTCGACAGCCCCATCGCCCGCCACATCTCACTGCGCGCATAGAAGCCGCGCACGCCGACCTGCTGCATCACCCAGCCCGGCACCGCCCAGGCGAGCACGGCGAGCAGCCCCGCGACCGCGCTCGAGTCCGACGCCGCGAAGCGCCCGCGCTCGTACACCACCCGCACGAACGGATCCGCGAGCACCGCGAGCGCCCCCGCCGCGAGGATGCCGAGGCCGAGCGTCGTGCGGAGCGTATTCGTCAGCAGCGCCTCGAATCCGGCGCGATCCCCGCGCTGGAAGAGCGCCGAGAGCGAGGGCAGCAGCGCCGCACCGACCGCCTGCCCGACGATCCCGACCGGCGCCATCATGAGCTTGCGCGCATAGCTGATGGCAGCGATCGCGCCGGGCGCGACGGCCGCGCCGACCCATTTCTCGTACCACTCGTCGACAGTCGTGAGCCCGACGCCGAGCATGAGCGGCAGCGCGAGCCAAACATATTCGCGAAAGTCGTGATCGAAGAAGCCGACCCGCATGCGCCCGATCGCACCCGGCCGCCGGCGCAGATCGAGGACCGGAATCGCCCACTGGCCGAGGAAGGCGCCGACGAGCGTGCCCCAGGCGAAGCCGTCGGCCCCCGCGACGACGAGCCCGCCCACGATCGGCGCCGCGCTGTAGACGACGTTCGCCGCGGCCTGGCTCCCGAAATGCCCGTGCGCCATGAGCACGGCCCGCAGACAACCGCCCGTCAGGAAGAAGACCTGCGCCGGCAGCACGATCCGCATCAGCCGCAGCGTCTCCGCCCGGGTCGCATCGTCGAACGCGGAAAATTGCAGGCGGACGAGCGGCTCGGCATAGACCCAGCAGAGCGCCGTCGCCACGATCGAAGCGATCGTCACGTTGCCGACGACGATCGAAGCGAAACGCGCGGCCGCCTCGGGCCCCTGCTGCTCGAGGCGCTTCAAATAGGGCGGCACGAGCGCGACCGATGCCGCACCCGACGCGAGCAGATAGCCGAGGATGTCCGGGATCAGGAACGCCGCGAAGTAGGCGTCCGCCGCCGGTCCGATGCCGACGTTGTTCGCGAAGAGCGCATCGCGCAGGAAGCCGAACAGCCGCGCCGCGAGCACGCTCGCCGCGAGCAGTCCCGCCGCGCCCGCGACGCTGCGGCCGGTCGAGGACCGATCGGCCCCGCTGTCGCTCTCGCTCAACACCGCCTCCGCTCGTCTCTTCGCTCGGCTCTTCGTAAGGCTCGTCGCCCGGCTCTTCGCCCGGCGCTTCGCCCGGCGCTTCGCCCGTGTCGTCGCCGGAAGCGCGTCTCAATCGCGCGGATTCGGTTCCCGCCAGATCGCACCGTCCCAGGCCTCCACGACGTAATCATCCCCATCCCTGCCCTTCACAAAGGGCAGTGCCAGGGGAACCTTGCCATGGGGGGTGTCGAGAACGTACTCGGGAATCGCGAAGCCGCTCGTCCGCCCGCGCAGTGCGCGGAAGATCGCCTGCCCCGCTTCGATCGGCACGCGGAAATGCGCCGTCCCCTCGAGCAGCTGGGCCTGGTAGACGTAGTAGGGCCGCACGCGCATGCGCACGAGCGTCTCGCAGAGCGCCTGCATCACCGGTGGCGAGTCGTTGATCCCGCGCAGCAGCACGCTCTGGTTGCCGACCGGGATGCCCGCCCGCGTGAGCCGATCGCAGGCCGCCGCCGCTTCGGCCGTCAGCTCGCGCGGGTGGTTGAAATGCGTGTTGACCCAGATCGGATGGAAGCGCTCCAGCATCCGGCAGAGCGCATCCGTCACCCGGAACGGCAGCGTCACCGGCAGCCGCGTCCCGAGCCGGATCAGCTCGACGTGCGGGATCGCCCGCAGCCGGCCGAGCAGCCATTCGAGCCGCGCGTCCGAATAGACGAGCGGATCCCCGCCCGTC
>CAZFKD010000425.1:0-4183 GCA_964519695.1 uncultured Spirochaetaceae bacterium | reverse complement strand
GCTCTCGCGCTATGGCTGCCCGCAGCCGGGCAAGGGCGTCGGCATCGTCGGCAAGACGATCATCCGCCACGGCAACGAGGAGCTGAAGGCCTACTTCCTGCCCCGCATCATCCGCGGCGAGATCGAGTTCGCGATCGGTTATTCCGAGCCGCAGGCGGGCAGCGACGCGGCGTCGATGCAGCTGAAGGCGACCCGCGACGAGGCGCGCGGCGGTTGGGTGCTCCAGGGCCACAAGATCTGGACGACCTCGGCCCATTTCGCCGACTGGTACTGGGTCGGCGCGCGGACCTCGGAGCACAAGCACAAGGGCATCACGCTCTTCCTCGTGCCGATGAACCACGAGGGCTTCGAGATCCATCCGACCTGGACGATCGGGGACGAGCGGAGCAACGAGGTCTTCTTCAACTCGGTCTTCGTGCCCGATTCGCACGTCGTCGGCCAGGTCGGCTCGGGCTGGACCTACATCTGCGAGGCGCTCGATCTCGAGCGCTTCGCGATGCTCCCGGTTGGCCCCGTCGAGATGAAGCTCAAGGGCCTGATCGAGTATGTATCGACGGCGACCCTCGACGGCGAGCCGCTCGCGGCCGATCCGGTCGTGCGCGAGAAGGTCGCGAAGCTCTGCGCCGACCTCGAGGTCGCGCGCAAGCTGCAGCGCAAGGTCATCAGCGAGGCGCTCAAGAACCGCGTGCCGACCGTCGAGGCCGCGATGTACAAGATGTGGCAGTCGCAGCTCGGCCAGCGAATCGCGAACGCCGCCCTCGACTTGATCGGCCCCGATGCGGCGCTGAAGCCCGAGGTCGAAGGTGCCCCGGCCGGCGGCCGCTACGAGCGCTCGTATCGCTACACCGTCGTCGACACGATCGGCGGCGGCACGAGCGAAGTCCAGCGCAACATCATCGCTCAGCGGGGGCTCGGCCTTCCGAAATCCTTCTAGCGGCGGATCGCGCGCTTCGATCCGGCCTTCGTCTCATTCGTCTCCGTCTTCGCTCGACTCTCGGAACCACTCTTCGATCCAACCCTTGCCCGGAGCCCTTCGCGTGTCGACCCCCCGGTCCCAGTCGCCCCATCTGCTCGACGGCATCCGCGTCCTCAACCTCGGCGCCGTCGGTCCCGCGGCCCGTGCCGGCCGCATGCTGGCCGACTACGGCGCGGAGGTCGTCGTCGTCGCGCCGGTCGCGAAGCAGGGCGCCCTCCAGACGAAGCCCGTCTATCACACCTACGGCGCGAGCCGCGACTTCAAGCGCATGCGCATCGATCTCAAGGCCGAGGCGGGCCGCGAGGCGCTGCTCGCACTGGCGGAGAAGTCCGACGTCGTGATCGAGTCGTTCCGCCCCGGCGTCGTCGATCGCCTCGGGATCGGCTGGGCGGCGATGCGCGCGCGCAATCCGCGGCTCGTCTACTGCTCGACCTCGGGCTACGGCCAGGACGGCCCGGCCTCCACCTGGGCGGGCCACGACATCAACTATCTCGCGATGTCGGGCTATCTCGCCTGCAGCGAGCCGCGCGCCGACGGCGGCCCGCCGATTCCGGGCGCGACAGTCGCCGACAGCGCCGGCGGCGGCATGCATGCCGTCGTCTCGATCCTCGCCGCGCTCGTCAAGCGGAGCGTGACGGGGGAGGGGGCCTTCCTCGACTGCGCGGCGGCCGAGGGCATCCTCTCGCTGATGTCGCTCTCGGTCGATCAATTCCTCGCCGAAGCCGAGGTCGCCGGCCCGCGCCAGGTCCTGCTGACCGGACGTTATGCGTTCTACGACCTCTATCCGACGAAGGACGGGAAATGGGTCTCGGTCGGCGCGATCGAGCCGCATTTCTACCGCAATCTCTGCACGCGGCTCGGCCTGCCGCAGTATGCGGACAAACAATACGCCGAAGCTCTCCAGGACGAGATTCGCGCCGCCTTCCGCGCGGCCTTCCTGACCCGCACGCGCGATGAATGGACGGCAGAGCTCGCGGCGAACGATACCTGCGTCGCGCCGGTGCTCACGATTCCCGAGGTCACGGCCGAGCCCCATTGGCGTGCCCGCGGCCTCTTCATGCAGGCGGAGCACGCCGAGCGCGGAACCTTCGAGCAGCTCTCGCCCGTGCTGGCCGGCGCCGTGCGCGCGCATCCGAAGCACACCGTGCGCACCGGCGACGAGACAGACAGCGAGGCGCTGCTCGCCCTCGCGGGCCTGTCCGCGCAGCAGATCGCGAAGCTGCTGGCCGAAGGCGCCGTCGAATGAAGATCCGCTGATCCGCAGGGATGGGCGCACGGGTCGTCGGCGCATCGCCGCCGCGACCCTGCAGCCCGCTCCGAGGATCGAACGAGACCGAACGAGTCCGAGTCGAGAAAGAAGAAGAGGAGACAGAGATGGCAGGCGAATCCGCCCCCGACCTTCCGGCAGAGGTGCAGTCCTGGATCGGCCAGGAGCGCTACACCGAGCAGACGACCTTCCCGATCGAGATGGCTTATGTCCTGACGACGATGTCGGCGACCCAGAACGGCAATCCGCTCTACTGGGACGAGAAGACCGCCAAGGATCTGACCGGCGGCTGGATCACCCCGCCGACGATGGTCTCCGTCTGGTTCCGCCCGCACGACTGGTCCCCGGGCCGGACGGAGCCCGCGGTGCCGCTGCAGCTCCACTTCGACCTGAAGGCGATGCTCGACCTGCCCGAGGCCGTCATGAGCGACAACACGATCGTGTTCGGCGAGCCGATCCGGCCCGGCGACATCCTCACGACGACGCAGATCCTCTATTCGGTGTCGCCGCTCAAGACGACGAAGCTCGGCACGGGCCGCTTCTGGGATTTCGGCGTGCGCGTCGTCAACCAGAAGGGCGAGCTCTGCGCGGAAGAGCGCTACACGGGCTTCGGCTACAACCGCAATTGAGTTAGCGCCGCGCGCGCGGCGGGACGGAGAGAGAATACATGGCTTCGAATCTGATGCTCGGCGACGTGAAGGAAGGGATGGACATCCCGGTCCTCGAGAAGCTCGTGAAGCCGGTGACGGTCGTGCTCGGCGCGATGGCGAGCCGCGACTGGCGCCCCCAGCACCACGACTACAAGTTCGCGACCGGCAACAACGGCCTCGACGACATCATCATGAACACGCCGAACCTGGCCGCCTGGTTCGAGCGCTACCTGACGGATTGGACGGGCCCGAAGGGTCGCCTCGGCCGGATCAAGTTCCGCATGAAGGACTCGGTCTATCCGGGCGACACGATGAAGTTCGCCGGGCAGGTGGCGAAGGTGACCCGTGCCGCGAAGAGCACCGGCTGGGTCGACGTCAAAATCGAGCTCACGGCGGGCACGAAGAGCTGCGTCTCCTGCGAGGCGCGCATCGCGGTCCCGGAGACCGCGGACGCCAATCCGTGGCAGCTGAAAGGCGACGACTGGAAGCCCTGATCGGGGGCGCGGCCGGGCAGGGGCGAGAGGCGCGCAGTGCGCGCCGAGGGAGCGCTAGGCAATGGATCTCGACTTCACCGAAGAGCACGGAATCCTCCGCGACATGGTGCGCGCGCTCTGCGCCGAGCACGCCCCCGTCGAGGTCGTGCGCGCGTTCGAGAACGACGCGCGCGGCATTCCCGACGGCCTCTGGAAGCAGCTCGGCGAGCAGGGCCTCGTCGGCATCCTGGTCCCCGAGGCCCACGGCGGGGGCGGCCAGACGATCCTCGAGGCCGCGATCCTCCACGAAGAGCTCGGCCGCGCGCTCGCGCCGACGCCGCATCTCGAATCGGCCGTGCTCGCCGCCGGCGCGATCGCCCGCGCGGGCAGCGAGGCGCAGCAGCGCGCCTGGCTCCCGCGGATCGCCTCGGGCGAGGCGATCCTGACGCCGGCCTGGCTCGAGCCGCGCAGCAGCTTCGCGGCGAAGGGCGTCCAGCTGCGCGCCGCGAAGGCCGGCGACGGCTTCCAGCTCTCGGGCACGAAGCTCCACGTCACCTTCGCCCGCGCCGCCGACCGCCTCGTCGTGCTCGCCCGGACCGGCGAGGGCGAGGCCGACATCGACCTCTTCCTGGTCGATCCCCAGGCCAAGGGCATCACGCTCTCGCAGATCCACGACCTCGGCTCGCGCTCGACCTACCGCGTCGATTTCGACGGCGTCCGCGTCGCCGAAGCCGACCGCATCGGCGGCGCCGGAACCGGCTGGTCGACCTGGCAGGACGCAATGCTCGACGCCTGCATCCTCGCCCACGTCGCCCGC
>CAZFKD010000424.1:0-4188 GCA_964519695.1 uncultured Spirochaetaceae bacterium | reverse complement strand
GGCAGGAGTGTGATGTCGGTGAGCAGGCAGACCATCATGATGCCGCTCGTGAGCAGTCCGAGGTTTCGGGTGATGGTGAATTGGGAGAAGCCGAGTACGAGGAAGGCAACAGAGATCATCGCGGTCGTACTCAGAATCGGAGGCAACACTTCGTCGAATGTCTTTTCGAGCGCATGGGGGCTCGAGTGGCCGGCGGCGAGGTAGTCATGGAACCGCGATGCGATGTGGACGGTGTCGTCGACCGCGATCCCGATCGCGAGCCCTCCGATCAGCACCGTCCCGGCGTCGAGGGGGATGCCTAGGCAGCCCAGGAGCCCGAATAGGAGAACGAGCGGCAGGGCGTTCGGGGCGAGGGCTGCGAGGGCCAGCCGCGACGATCGGAAGATCGCGAACAGGGTTGTGCTGATGACGCCGACGGCGATCGCCAATCCATTCAACTGACCGAATGCAATTTCGTTCTCAGCTCGGGCGAATTCATACATGATGCCGGTCGTGGTCGCGTGGCTGGAGGGTGGGCCGTTCTCGTTCCACCACCGATCGACTTCGGTCGCGATCCGTTCGAGGTGATCTGAGCCATTGTCGTCCGCCCGGATCATGATGTTGGCCGAGGCGCGGTCCGCGGTGATGAGGTCGGAGATGGAATCGACGGACTCGAGGAGGAGCATGTACTGCTCGGCCGAGACCTCATCGATTGGGAGTGGTTGGGTGCGGTCACCAATCATCGCACCGTGGATCTGCCGCAAGGGATCCGCAATGCTCAATGTCTTTCCGACCTCGCTGGAAGAGTCGAGGTGGCGAGACAATCCATCGATGGCCGAGAGGATCCCGGGCTCGAGTACGCTCTGGCCTTCTGGGGCGTGAATGACGACGTTCATCGGGCTGATTCCCGAGAGTGTGGTTCGAATCGACTCGTAGCTGTCGCGTACGGGATTTCCGACCGGGAACCAGCGGGTGGCATCCGTTTCGATCTCGATTCGAAAAACGCCGGCGCCGACGAGCATCGTTCCGACCACCCATGCGCCGATGACCGGTCCCGTACGCAGCGCGATTCTCGAGGCCAGCGGTCGAGAGAGGTTCTTGCGGATCCAAGCGAAGCCACGCGGGGACGGATTCGGTCCCGGGTGAATTGCGAGGGCCGCGGGCAGCAAGGAGAGGCTCATCGCGGTCACGGTGAGCACGCCAATTGCGCCATATGCGCCAGCGTCCCGGACGGCATCGATCTCCACGACGGTCATCGAAATCAATCCGACCACCGTGGTCAGTCCCGAAAGCGCGACCGGCAAGGCCACGCGGCCGAGGGCCGACTCCAGCGGTTCGGGTTGGCTGGCGGCGGCGATGAGGTGCATCGAGAATGCACAACCGACGGCCAGGACGATCGATGGCAAGATCATCGTCGTGATACTCAAGGGGGCACCCAGCAGCCCCATCGCCGCGATCATCAGATAGGAGCCTCCCAGGCCTGGTGCGAGCCCGATCAGGACGAGCCGCAGCGAACCGAACAAGGCGTAGAGGAAGGCTGCGATCAATCCGGCGGTCAGAGGTGCGAAGGCGACGATTTCGGTGCGTGTGCTCTCGTTCGCGGCGACGCGAAAGACGGGGACGCCTGAAATCTCGCCCCCCATCGGTCCGGCGATCTCTTGCAGCCGTGAGACGATTTCGGCGTGTTTCGCCTCGACTCCGCGATCGAGCACGAGGTTGACGGCGAAAGTGCGGCCGTCCTCGGAGACGAGACTACGGGGCGCGATCCGGTCGCCGCGAAGCCGCGACTCGACATGGCGCGCGCGCGCGCTGCCGTTCGATGGCGCCTCCTCGAGGGCTGCCCCGAGGTCGAGGTCGCCGGACGAATCGAGGCGAATCGCCGGGACGGTCGAAAGGCTGTCGATCCGGCGAACGCCATCGAGGTCGGCCGCCAGCAGGCTGAGTCGCTCCACTTTCGAGAGCGCCTCGGGATCGAACGGAGAGCTGCCCGAAAACGCCACGACGAGGATTTCGTCGCCCCCGAAGAGCTCCTGACTATCCTGGTAGACCTGCCACGCGACATCATTCCGGTCGAGTACGCTGTCGGTCGAGGTGTCGACTCGAAGCCGGGCCAGGCCCGGCATCACCGCTGCGCAGAAGAGCAGCCAGAACGCCAGAGTGAACAAGGGATTTCGCGCGCCCACCCCGACCAACCTCTCGGGCATGCGCGACCGTGATTTCAGACCATCAGTCACTGCATGCCCTCGCACCCGCCCGTCTCGTTCAGTGAGGTCGGCAGATCGGCCCAGGCCTCCTGCGCCAGAACGCTCGAAGCTTGAAACGTTCGCCTTCGGGCCCGTCTCGACGCAAGGCTACCATGAAGCCGCGACGGGATCGCATGATACGGTTTCATCCGACCCGGGCCTTCCGTCGATGGCCTGAAAGACTCGCGTGGTCCAGGCGCAAGGGGGCGGGATGATCCTTGGGAAGTGGGCGAGCTCGAGATGGCCCGCTCCTGAGCGTCGATCTTGCCATTCGCTATCCAAGGTGTTGATATCAAGTCGAATCGATCACGTCGAGTCGGTTGGACGATCAGCGTGATCGATCGCGGAGTTTTCCTTGCTCAACCGACTGCCCTCGATCGCGGAGCGTGCGCTCCGCGATCTTCATCCGAAGTCGATCGACGACACCAACGAGATCCAGCGGTTGCTGGACCGGGCTGCATTGCTGCGCACGCCGCTGTACCGAGGTCTGAATGCCGACATCGACCTCGAGACGGCCTTCATCGAGCTGGTGACGGAACGATCGCTCGTGCTCGAGACATCGAACTTCGACCAGCGCGCGAACTACGCACAGATCTTCCTCCGGTTCGACTGCGACGACCGCCCGTATTTCTTCGCGACGCGTCGCTTCGGGGTTGCCGATCCGGGAAGACTGATCGTCGAGATCCCGCGGTCGATGTTCTATCGAGAGCGGCGCGATCGATCGCGACGGTCACCGGATCCGAAGGTCGGCGATTCACGGCGCGTCGAGCTCGCGGTCTCGGGCGGGGGGGTCTACGAGGGGCGGATCCAGGATCTCTCCGCCTCGGGTATGGGACTGCTGGTACCCGCGAGCTCTGCGGTCATTGCCAACGGTCGTCTGACGGTTCGCTATCTCGACGGACGAGATCACGGGCAACTGGCTGATTTCGAGGTGCGAAGCGCGTCGACCGCAGCCGAGCCGCTCGGGTGGAAGCGAATCGGACTGGCACGGGCGGGCTCGACGCCCCGAGAGCCGATCGACATCGAGTATTGGGACGCATTCGAGTGTGCGGAAATGGCGGATGCGGAGCCGGTAGCCGAACTGACGCCCGAAGAGCCTCTGGACGATCCGAACGTGATGCGTCTGGACGTGCCGGGGTCCGACGGAGGTCTGGAGGAGCTGGTGTATCTCGTCGATCGGTGGGGGGATCCGTCCGGTGCGACGGCCGTCGTCATCACCAACGGCTGGGGACAGGCCAAGGAAGCGTTCCTCCCCCTGGCCCGGACGCTGGTCTCGACGTTTCGCGCCCATTCGCTGCCGATCGAAGTCGTTCGCTTCGACGGGATTCGCAAACGCGGAGAATCCTATCTGGATCCGGAGTGCCGGGTGCCGGGTCGCGAGACGCAGAATTTCGTCTTCTCCCAGGGCGTGCGAGACATCGAGGCTCTCGTGAAGCACTTGCGCGAGTCGAGCGCGCATGGCGCGAGCCGCGTGATCCTCGTCAGCTTCAGCGCTTCGGCGATCGAGGCTCGGAAGGCGGTCGCGAAGGACGGAGGGCGAAGGATCGACGGCTGGGTCAGTGTGGTCGGGTCGCCGGATCTACAGTCGATGGCGAGGTCGATTTCCGGCGGAGTCGACTACGTCGGTGGCCACGAGCTGGGGGTTTCGTTCGGGGTCCAGGAGCTGCTCGGCATCCGGGTCGATATCGACCGAATGGCGGTGGATGCGGCTCGTCATGGCATGTCGTTCATCGAGGATTCCCGCCGAGATCTGGATTCGATCCAGGTGCCAATCAGCTGGTTTCACGGTCGTTACGACGCGTGGGTTGACCTCGTTCGTGTCCGCGACATCCTTTCGAGTGGCGATACCGATTCGCGGCGGCTCGTCGTGTTGCCGATCGGCCACCAGATCAAGACGAGTCATCAGGCGGATCTCACCTTTCGCTTGATCGCTCGCGAGGTCGCTCTGATGGCGCGAGGCCGAAAT
>CAZFKD010000423.1:0-4191 GCA_964519695.1 uncultured Spirochaetaceae bacterium | reverse complement strand
CCGAGATCGCGCTTGCGGAGCGCCTCGCATTCGCCATGCTGGAGCTGGCCCAGGGCCCCGCCGAGTCGGCGAGCCCGCTCGGATCCGCCTTCAGGCCGGGAGGACATTGCGTGCAGCCCCTGCTCATTTCCGCCGATTCCCACGTCGCCGAGAACGACGAGACCTACGCCGAGATCGATCCGCGCTATCGCGACAGCCGTCCGCGCGCCGACTACGTCGAGGAGCGCGGCGGGGCGGTCTTCACGATCCCGAACCTCCCCATGGCGCACGGCGTGCCGATGGGCCTCGTCTGCACCGCCGGCCGCCCGCCCGAGGATTTCGGGAAGCCGCGGCGCTGGGAGGAGCTGCATCCGGCCGGCCACGACCCGAAGGCGCGACTCGCCCTGCAGAAGGAAGACGGCGTCGCCGCCGAGATCATCTACCCCAGCATGGGGATGGTCCTCTGCAACCATCCCGACGTCGACTATCGCAAGGCCTGCTTCGATGCCTACAACCGCTGGATCCTGCGCTTCCACGAAGCGGATCCCGAGCGGCTCGTCATGCTCCCGCAGATCGGATTGCGGACGGTCGCCGAGGGCATCGCCGAGCTCGAGGAGGCGAAGCGGATCGGCTACCGCGGCGTCATGCTCTCGGGCAACCCCGCCTTCCACGACTACGACCATCCCGACTACGATCCGTTCTGGCGCGCCTGCGTCGAGCTCGATCTGCCCGTCTCGTTCCACATCCTGACGACCCGAGGCGACATCGGCGACCATCAGCGTGGCCACAAGATCATCCAGCATCTCATCACGATCCGGGGCAACCAGGATCTGATGTCGATGCTGATCTTCGGCGGCGTCTTCGAACGTCATCCGAAGCTCAAGATCGTCTGCGTCGAGGCCGACGCAGGCTGGGTCCCGCATTTCAAGTACCGCATGGACCATACGTTCGAGCGCCATCGCCACTGGCAGAAATTCGGTGCCATCTCGCGGATGCCCTCCGAGTATTTCGACGAGAACATCTACGTCACGTTCCAGGACGACTACAGCGTCCAGTATGCGCTCCCCGGCATGCGGGCCGATCGGATTCTCTGGGCCTCGGATTTTCCGCACTCCGACGGGACCTACCCGAACACCGCGAAGATCGTCGGGGAGCTGACCGCGCCGATGTCGCAGGCGGTCGCTCGCCAGATCCTCTCGCGCAACAGCGCCGAGCTCTACGGCCTCGCGGCCTGAGCTCGGCCGAGGAGTCCGCATGAGCCTGCACCCCCATCCCTCCGGCGCCGAGATCCGCGCGCGCCTCTCGCATCCGATCATCGACGGCGACGCCCACATCAACGAGTTCTATCCCGGCTTCCTCGAGGCGATCGACAAGGTCGGCGGGCCCGAGTTCGGAAGGCGCTACCGCGCGGGCTTCCTCTCGAGCGGAACGGGCGGCGGGCATCGCGGCGGCGACTTCTCGGGCTGGGTCGATCAGAGCCGGGAGGAGCGGCGCCGCTGGCGCACGCGGCGGCCGGCGTGGTGGGGCATGCCGACGAAGAACCTGCAGGACGCCGCGACGGCGGTGCTCCCGGGGCTGCTCTACGAACGCATGCCCGAGCTCGGCTGGGATTTCACGATCGTCTATGGCGGCCTCGGCCTCTTCCTCCCGATCGAGCAGGACGAGGAGCGCCGCCGGATCGGCTGTCGTGCGCTCAATACCCTGCAGGCCGACATGTATGCCGAATACGCGGATCGGCTCTGCCCCGTCGCCGTGATCCCGATGTCGACGCCGCAGGAGGCGATCGACGAGCTCGAGCACGCGGTCGTGCGCCTGCGCCACAAGGTCATCATGATCCCGTCGGGCGTCCCGCGGCCGATCCCGGGCCTGCACGAGTCGGCGCCCCAGGCCTTTCCCGACGCCCACTGGATCGACGCCTACGGCGTCGATTCCGAGCACGACTACGACCCCTTCTGGCAGCGCTGCGCCTCGCTCGGCGTCGCGGTCACCGCACATGCGGGGACGCTGCCGACGATCCCCTGGTCCGGCCGCTCGATCTCGAGCTACAGCTTCAACCACGTCGGCAACCACGCGATGCACCAGGCCCACCTCGCGAAATCCCTCGTGATGGGCGGCGTCACGCGGCGCTTCCCGACGCTCCACTTCGCGCTGCTCGAGGGCGGCATGGGCTGGGCCTTCCAGCAGATGGCCGAGATGATGGGCCTCTGGCAGAAGCGCTCGGTCGCCGGCCTCGCGAACACGAACCCCGCGAATCTCGATCGACCGGGCTATCGGCGACTCGTCGAGCGGTATGCCGGCCGCTTCGCGGAGGGGCGCATGGCGCAGTTCGACCAGAGCCTCGAGAACTTCTTCACCGCGAACGTCGAGCCGTCGGACCTCGACGAATGGGCGGCGATGGCCCTCTCGGACGAGGCCGACTTCGCCGATCGCTATGCGGCGCGGCTCTTCTTCGGCTGCGAGGCCGACGACCGCGCCAACGTGCTGGCCTTCGATCGCCGCCTGACGCCGCTGCGCGTCCGCTTCAACGCCGTCTTCGGCAGCGACATCGGGCATTTCGACGTCCCCGACATGCGCCACGTCGTCGCCGAGGCGTACGAGCTGCGCGAAGAGGGGCTGATGAGCGACGAAGACTTCCGGGACTTCACGTTCGGGAACGCCGTCCGGCTGCACGGCGGGATGAACCCGAAGTTCTTCGAGGGGACGGCGGTCGAGGCGGAGGCGCGGAAGATCCTCGCCGAGCGCGAGCGCCCGTCGCCGGCGTGAGATCGCGCCGCATCCCGAGGAGATCCGGTTGGGAAAGACGTACGAAGAGATCGACAGATCGTTCGTGTCCACGGCCGCGCGCGCATCCTCGAGCCGGATCACGCGGACTTCGAGACGCTGCGGGCCCGGTTCTCGGAAGGGCCGGTCGGTCGAGCCATCGTCGAGGTCGAGGCGACGCGGATCTCGGACTCGTGCGGCTACGGCGTTCCGCTCTACGGCTTCAAGAAGGAGCGGACGCAGCTCGTCGATTGGGCGGAGCGGAAAGAAGAGGCGGAGCTGCTGGCCTATCAGCGCAAGAAGAACGCCCTCAGCATCGATGGGCTCCCGGCCGTCACCTGGCTCGATCCGCGAGGCGAAGACGCGAAGACCTGAGGGGCTCGGGCGTTCGAGGTCCGGAGCGGATCAAGCGTGCACGGAGGGCCGCCGCCCGGCCCACGGCCGCGCCGCCTCGAGCTGGCTCGCGAGCCGGATGAGCAGATCCTCCCGCCCGTAGGCCGCTGCGAGCTGGATCCCGATCGGGAGTCCCTCGGCGTTCCAGTGGAGCGGGAGCGAGATCGCCGGCTGGCCCGTGACGTCGAAGGGCATCGTGAAGACCGTGAAGGCGCCGAGCCGGCCGAGCAGCTCGGGGATCGGGGCGAGCGGGCCGAGCTCGCCGATCGGCGGCGGCCCCAATGAGCGGACAGTGCGCGCGCCCAGGCGAACGCGGCTTCGGCCTGTTTCACGTATTCGACCGCGTTCATGGCGCGTCCCTGCTCGGCCATCAGCCAGTTGAGCGGCTCGACGTCGTCCGGGCCGATCGGCGCGCCGACGAGCTCCGAGAGGCGGTCGAGGTCGCGGGCGACCGCGGGCGCGATCCAGGGGCCCATGATCGGCGCGTCGAGCTCGGGGAGCCGTACGGGCTCGACGCGATGGCCGAGCTCGCCGAGCAGGGCGGCCGCGGATTCGGCGGCGGCGACGCAATCGGGATGGGTCGCGTGGGCACCGGCGGCAGTCGCGAGGCCGACGCGCAGCGCGCCGGGCTGCGCGCCGACCTCTTCGCGAAGGGGGCGGGCGAAGGGCGGCGCCGTGTACGGATCGCCGACGGCGGGGCCGGCGATGCAATCGAGGATCGCGGCCGAGTCGCGGACGCTGCGCGTGACGACGTGCTCATGGGTCAGCGGGCCCCAGTACTCGCCGAAGGCCGGGGCGAGGGTGCCGCGCGCGCGAGAGGGCTTGAGGCCGACGAGGCCGCAATGGGCTGCGGGGATCCGGATCGAGCCGCCCATGTCGTTCGCGTGGCCGGCGGGCGCGAGGCCTGCGGCGACGGCGGCGGCGGAGCCGCCGGAGGAGCCGCCCGTCGAGCGATCGGGATTCCAGGGATTGCGGGTCGGGCCGTAGGCGAGGGGCTCGGTCGTCGCCGAGAGCGCGAGCTCGGGGGTATTCGTCTTGCCGACGAAGACGAAGCCCGCC
>CAZFKD010000422.1:0-4201 GCA_964519695.1 uncultured Spirochaetaceae bacterium | reverse complement strand
GCGCCACGCCGTCTCGCGGCTCATCGGCGCGCCCCCCGGCTATGTCGGCTACGACCAGGGTGGTTATCTGACGGAGGCGGTGCGCCGCCGGCCGTACAGCGTCGTGCTCTTCGATGAGATCGAAAAGGCCCATCCGGACGTCTTCAACATCTTTCTGCAGATCCTCGACGACGGCCGGCTGACGGACGGCCAGGGCCGGACGGTCGACTTCAAGAACACCGTCCTCATCATGACCTCGAACATCGGCAGCCAGCACATCGTCGAGCTCGGCATCGGCGAGGAGAAGGAGATGCGCGAGCGGGTCACCGCCGCGCTGCGGGCGCATTTCAAGCCCGAGTTCCTGAACCGCGTCGACGACGTGGTGATCTACCACGCCCTCGGGCGCGAGCAGATCGGCCGCATCCTCGACATCCAGCTCGGGCTGCTGCGCAAGCGGCTCGCCGAGCGGCGGCTCTCGATCGAGGTCTCGCCCAAGGCGCTCGACTGGCTCGCGCAGCGCGGCTACGACCCGCAATACGGTGCGCGTCCGCTGAAGCGGCTGATCCAGCGCGAGGTCCAGGACCCGCTCGCGATGCGGATCCTGCAGGGCGATTTCGTCGAAGGCAAGGCGGTGAACGTGGATCTCGCGGCGGACGGGGAGACGCTGGTCTTCAGCTGAGGGCGGCGGCGCGGCGTTCAGCGGGCGTCGGATTCGTAGGCCCGGGGCAGGGTGAACGTGAAGCGCGAGCCCTGTCGGAGCTTGCTCTCGACGCGGATCGTGCCGCCCATGGCCTGGACGAGATGGCGCACGATCGAGAGGCCGAGGCCGGTCGAGCCGATCGCGCGGGAGCGCGAGGCGTCGACGCGATAGAAGCGTTCGAAGATCCGGTCGAGGGCCTCCTCCGGAATGCCGATGCCGGTGTCCTCGACGGAGACCTCGAGCATCTCGCCGCGGGGCTCGACGTCGATCGAGATCGTCCCGCCCTCGTCGCTGTAGCGGATCGCATTCGTCAGGAGGTTCTCGAGCACCTGCTCGAGCGCCTTGCGGTCGGCCCAGGCCGGCGGGGCCGCGGCGCTGCGGACACGGGCCTCGAGCTTCGCGCGGGAGAGGCGCGGCTTCGCGTCGGCGACGAGCGTCTGCGCCAGCCGGACGACGTCGACGCGCGAGGGGTCGGGCGCGCCGCCGCCGCTCTCGATGCGCGAGAGGTCCATCAGGTCGTCGATCAGGTCGCGCATGCGATGGGCGTTGCGCTGGATCACCGCGAGATGCGACGCGACCTCGGCCGGCGTCATCGGTCCCGACGAGAGGCTTTCGACATAACCCTGGATCGACGTGAGTGGTGTGCGCAGCTCGTGGGAGGCGTTGGCGATGAAGTCGCGGCGTACACGGTCGACGCGCCGGATCTCGGTGACGTCGCGGAAGACCGCGAGGGTGCCCGCGCGCGGGCCCGCGCTCGGGAAGCGCGTCGCACGGCCCCAGACCGTCCGGGCGACATGGCCCCGCACGTCGACGTCCTCGAACACGGGCTGCGCGCTGTCGCGGGCGCGCGTCAGGAGATCGTCGACCGCCGGAAGCCGGATCAGCTCGACGACCGGCCGATCCTGCACCTCGCCCCAGACGCCGAAGAGCTCGCGAAACGCGTTGTTGACGAGCACGATGCGCTCGCTCGAATCGAGGACCAGTACGCCCTCGATCATCTCGCCCATCACCGCTTCGAGCTGCTGGACGTTGCGCCGGATCTCGTCGAGCTCGCGCTGGACCTGATCGGCCATGCGATTGACCGCGCTCGCGACGGCATCGCGCTCGTCGTGGAGATTCCAGAGGACCCGGGCATCCGCGTCGCCCCCAGCGATCCGCCGGGCGACCTCTGCCACCGACATGAGGGGTTCGGTCGTCATGCGCGCGAGCCGGCGACTCACGAGATAGGCGAGGGCGGTGGCCGCTCCTAGGGCGATCAGTACCCGCGATCCGTCTGCACCACCCGGCAGCGCGGCGAGCAGGCCGAGCAGCCAGGCCGCCCCACTCGCGCCGGCGACCAGCGCGAAGACCTTGAAATGGATCCGGCTCAATTCGCCCTGGGCTCTCCACCGCGACTCTCCCTCGGGATATCCATCGGGAGAGGCGGAGTCATTCCCGGAAGCGGTAGCCGACGCCGCGCACCGTGTCGATCAGATCCCCGGCGCTCCCGAGCTTCTCGCGCAGGCGTTTCATGTGGGTATCGACGGTTCGCAGGGTCACGGCGATGCCCTCGCCCCAGACCTCTTCGAGCAGCCGTTCGCGGGTCAGCACGCGCCCGGGGCGCTTCATGAGCGTCGCGAGCAGGAGAAATTCCTTGGCGGTGAGCGTGATCTCCTCGTCGTCGAAGACGCAGCGGTGGCGCGAGAGATCGAGGGCGAGGCCGTGATGCTGGAGGCTCTCGGTCGAGGTCTCGGTCTCGATGCCGCGGCGCAGGATCGCCTTGACCCGGAGGCCGAGCTCCCTGGGCGAGAAGGGCTTGGTCACGTAATCGTCCGCTCCGAGCTCGAAGCCGACGATCCGGTCGACTTCGTCGCCACGCGCCGTCAGCATGATGACCGGGACGTCCGCGAGCTCGGGCGTCGTCCGGATCGAGCGACAGACGTCCGTGCCCGGCCGATCCGGCAGCATCAGGTCGAGCACGACGAGGTCGGGCCGTCCGCGCCGCAGGCTCGCGAGCGCCTCGTCGCCGGTGGCCGCCGTCTCGACGTCGTAGCCCTCGCGGGCGAGAGAGAGACGCGTCAGCTCGAGGATGTCGGGTTCGTCGTCGACGACCAGGATCCGTTTCGCCATGGACCGTTCACTTCCCCTCTGGTCGCCCTGCGGCCGGCCCGGCGGGCCTAGCGCGAGAGCTTCTCCCGGTGTTTCAGGTTCTTCGACTCGGCAGCGAGTACGACGTGCTCGGCGATGTTGGTCGCGTGGTCGCCCACGCGCTCGAGGTTGCGGGCGATGAACATGAGGTCGATCTGCTGGGCCGAGGTGGCGGGGTCGGTCTGGATGCGACCGATCGCGCCGCGCACGAAGGCGGATTCGATCGAGTCGATCTCGTTGTCGGCCGCGAGCACGGCGCGTGCCCGCTCGACGTCGAGGTCCGCGAAGGCGCCGAGCGATTCCGACAGCGCGCGTTGACAGGCCTCGGCGAGATTCTTGAGCTCGGCCGGTGCCGCCACCGGCTCGCGCTCGCAGAGCCGTCGCGCGCAGCCCGCGATGTTGCGCGCGAGGTCTCCGACGCGTTCGAGGTCAGTCGACATGGTATAGATCGCGATCACCTGTCGCAGGTCGATCGCGACCGGCGCGCGCAGCGCGAGCACGTTGAGCACCGCCTCGTCGATCTCGACGTCGATCCGATCGATCTCGAGGTCGTCCGCCATCACCGTCGTGGCGAGCGAGGCGTCGCGGCGCCAGGTGGCGCGCAGGGCTTTTTCGAGGATTTCTTCGGCGAGGCCGCCCATGCGGAGCGCCAGCTGTCTGAGCTGGTCCACGTCGCGGCCGGTCTTCATCTGGGTCGAGGTCGTCATGATCCTGCTCACTCGCAATACTCGCGGGTCTGCTTCGATTCCCGGCGGATGCATCGAGGCCTCCCATGCGACGGCACAGACATGCGACGGCGCAGAGAAATAGGTCTCGGGCGTGGCGATTCCGTGTCGCCGGGGTGGCAAGCGGGTGAATCCCGTCCCGACCGGAGATGCGCAGTGCGGGGGGAGACGGCAGCCTACCATGAGATCGGACGTCGTCACCTAAACGTCATTATTCCGTCACCCTGAATTCATCGCGAGGTCGGGGGTTCCGCGCGACTCTCGGCCCGAGTCGGGCAGGCCGGCCATGGGCACCGGGGCACGGGGAGGCAGCGCGTGATCGGTTGGCTCTGGCTCGGGTTGCCGCTGCTCGCCGCCGCCGGATTCTGGTCGGGTCAGCGCAGAGCGTTGGCCCTGACGGACGGCGGGCGCGTCGAAATCCACTCGTTGCCGGCCCATTACGGGCAGCTCGTGCTGGTCTGGGCCGCGCTTCCCCCGCTCCTGATCCTGGTCGCATGGACCGCGCTCGGCGGCGGCCTGGTGGACGACTGGGCGAAGGCGGCGGTCGAGGCCAGCGGGCAGCTCGCGGCGGATCAGTCGGCCGCAGCCGTCGTCGCCGACGTGCATTCGGGCATGGCGATGCTCGACGGGGCCGATGCGAGCCCGGCCCATGGCGAGGCGCGCGAGGCCC
>CAZFKD010000421.1:2994-4236 GCA_964519695.1 uncultured Spirochaetaceae bacterium | reverse complement strand
CCGCAGACTGCGCCTCGCCGCGATCGAGGCGCGGCCGCGCCAGCCGGCCGACGATCTCGGCCCGCGGACGCGCCGCCGCGCCTTCGAGCGCGCCCGCGAGCCGGAGCCCGGCAGCCTCGAAGAGCGCGACCGCGCCGGGCTCGGGCGCCGCGACGAAGACGGCTCGCGGCAGATCCTCGACGAGCTTCGCCGGCGCATAGAGGCCTTCGACCCGAGTCGGGGTCGCCAGTGCGCCGGGGGCCGCTGGGACCCGCCAGGCCCCCGCATACCATTCGCCGCGCCGGGCATCGAGGAGCGCCAGCACCTCGGGTCCGCCCTCGCCTGCCGCCCCTGCCGTGGCTGCGCCGGCTTGCGCGAGCGCCGCATCGAAGGCCCCCGCCGCGATCGTCTCGAGGGTCGAGATGCCGACGACCGGGATCGACCGCCCGAAGCAGAGACCCTTGAGCGTCGCGACGCTGATGCGCAGGCTGGTGAACGAGCCCGGCCCGGCGGAGATCGCCATCGCGTCGATTTCCGGGAGGCCGATGCCCGCAGCGCGAAGCGTCTCGTCGACGACGGCGAGCAGGCTCGCCGCGTGCTGTCGCGCCGAACGCTCCTCGCGCGCCGCGACGAGGCGTGTGCCCTCGAACACGGCGACGGAGAGCCCCTCGGTCGCCGCCTCGATCGCGAGCAGCCGATGCGCGCGTTCAGCGCCAGCGCCGCTCGATCCCGCCTCTCCAACGATCACGACGCGCCGTTCGAGAGCCAGTCGACGAAGCGCAGCCAGAACGGCGTGAGGTCGTTCCAGAACGCGCGGCCCATCAAGAGCAGGATCACGGCGAACCCGACCGACGTCGCGATCTCCCGCGTGCGCGCGGAGAGCGGCGAGCGCTTGATGCCTTCGATCGAGTAGAGCACGGCCTGTCCGCCGTCGAGAATCGGGATCGGCAGCAGGTTGAGGAAGCCCAGGTTGATGCTGATCACCATCATCATCGAGAGATAGTCGAGCCAGCCCTGGTCGAGGGATTTGCGGGCGATGCGCGCGATGCCGATCGGGCCGGCGAGCTTGTCGGTGCCGACCTCGCCGGTGAAGAGCTTGCCGAGGCCTTCGAGGTAGTCGCTCGTCATGCCCCAGGCCATCTCGGTGGCCCGCGGGATCGATTCGATCGGATTGCGCAGCTGCTGCTCTCCGATGACACCGGGAAGCGTCGAGACCGCGGCCCCGAGGCCGATCTGGTAGACCTTCTCCTCCTGGCCTTCGAT
>CAZFKD010000421.1:1798-2984 GCA_964519695.1 uncultured Spirochaetaceae bacterium | reverse complement strand
CAGCACCGAGAAGCGGGCCAGCATGTCCAGCGTGCCGGGCGCGCAGGGCGCACTGGCGAGGTCGGAGGTCGCCAGCAGCTTCTGGTAGACCTTCTCCTCCTGGCCTTCGATCGCATACGGACCGGGGACGGTCTCCTCCTGGGCGGCGAGGCGGACCGTGCCGATGCGGCCGTCGCGGGAGTAGGTGATCTCGAGCTCCCGGCCGCCGCTCGTCTGCACGAGGGAGACGAAGCTCTCGAAGCTCCCGACCGGCTTGCCGTCGACGAAGAGCACGAGATCGTTCGCCGCGAGCCCCGCCCGCGCGGCGGGCTTGTCGGGCGCGACGTAGCCGACGAGGATCGTCGCGGGCATGAGGCCGAGCTCGGCGAGCCCGGACTCGAGCGGCAGCGCGATCTCGAGCTTCTCCGTCTCGGGCTCGCGCGGCGCGGGCGACTCCGCTTCTCCCGCCGAGACCGGCGCCGGCGGCGAAGCGGCGGCGAGGGGCCGATCGACCGTCCAGACGACGCGCTCGCGCCCGGCGCTGCGGGCGTCGGCGACGGCCGCGGCCTGGGCCGCGCGCAATCCCTCCCAATCCTCGATCTCCGTCTCGCCGACGGCGACGACGAGATCGCCGGATCGGAGCCCGGCCCGGTTCGCCGGGCTGGTCGCGTCGGGGACGCCGAGCAGGGCCGCCTGGCGCCGATTGCTGATGCCGATCCAGCCCGCGTCGGCGACCGCGCCGAAGGGATCGCGGGTCTTCTGCGTCGCGACCGCGACCTCGAGCGCGCGCCGCTCGCCCGCGCGCTCGATCTCGAGCTGCGCCGCGCCCGGCTCGCGCCGCTCGCGCAGGGGCAGCACGACCTCGTCCCACCATTCGACCGCCTCGCCGTCGAGGGCGACGATCCGGTCGCCGACCGCGAGCCCGGCGATCTGCGCGGGCGAGCCCGCTTCGACCGAGCCGACGATCGCCGCCGGCCGCGGGAACCCGACCCAGAGGATCCCGACGAGGCAGACGATCGGGAGCAGCAGGTTCATCGCGGGACCGGCAAAGACGATCGCGAGCTTCTGCCAGACGGATTTGCCGTCGAGGAACTCGTCCGGCCGCGCGTCCGCGGGCACGCCCATCTCGACCGGATCGTCGCCGGGCATGGCTTCCCCGAGCATTCGGACGAAGCCGCCGAGCGGGATCCAGCCGATCACGTACTCG
>CAZFKD010000421.1:0-1788 GCA_964519695.1 uncultured Spirochaetaceae bacterium | reverse complement strand
GTCGCCGTGGGCGGCGCGAGGCCCAGGGCCGCGGTGCCGAGCGCGAGGACCACCGCCCCGAGCGGGATCCAGCCGATCACGTACTCGGTCCCCCCCCGCTCCCAATGCGCGCGGAAGCGGCCGAATCCGATCGGCGAGCCGAACCCGATCGAGAACTTGAGAACGCGCACGCCGCAGGCCTTCGCGACGAGAAAATGCCCGAGCTCGTGGACGATGATGAGGAGCCCCAGCATCGGGATCACGGCGACGAGCGTGTCGATGACCGGCATCAGTAGAGACCTCCCGCGCCCACGACCGCGCGCGGCCGCGCTTCACGGCCCGCGAGCCAATCATTCGCCGCATCCCGGGCGAAGGCGTCGGCCGCGCGCACCGCCGCGAGATCCGGGACCGCCTCGCCGGCATGGCTGCGGAGGTGAAGATCGAGCACCGCCGCGTTGCAGGCCGCGATCTCGGGAAAACGCAGGCGACCGGCGAGGAACGCCTCGACCGCGACCTCGTTCGCCGCGTTCAGCACCGCCGGCGCCGCCTCACTCCCGCGCACGGCGCGATAGGCCAGATCGAGACACGGGAAGCGCTCGCGATCCGGCGCCTCGAAGTCGAGTCGCGCCAGGGCGGCGAGATCGAGGCGCGGCAGCTCGAGATCGACGCGCCCCGGATGGGCAAGCGCGACCGCGATCGGGACGCGCATGTCGGGCAGCCCGAGCTGGGCGAGCACCGAACGGTCGCGGAACTCGACCAGCGAATGCACGATCGACTGCGGATGCACGACGACGTCGACGCGGTCGGCCTCGACGTCGAAGAGCCAGCGCGCCTCGATCACCTCGAGGCCCTTGTTCATGAGCGTCGCCGAGTCGATCGAGATCTTCGCGCCCATCGACCAGTTCGGATGGGCGAGCGCCTCCTCGATCCGGGCCTCGGCGATGCGGGCGGCGGACCAGGTCCGGAACGGCCCCCCGGAGCAGGTCAGGATCAGGCGATCGATCTGCTCGGGCCGGCTGCCGGCGAGGCACTGGAAGATCGCGCTGTGCTCGGAGTCGATCGGCAGGATCGCGACCCCGCGCGCCGCCGCCTCGCGCCGGACGAGCGCGCCCGCCCTCCCCATGACTTCCTTGTTCGCCAGCCCGATCGTGCGACCCGCGCGGATCGCCGCGAGCACCGGCTCGAGCCCGATCGCGCCGACGAGCCCCGCGACGACGAGCTCGCAGGGCGCCGTCGCGACGGCGACGAGCCCTGCCTCCCCCGAGACGACCTCGACCGCCGGCCCGAGGGCCGCGCGGACCGCCTCGACCTGCGCCGGATCGGCGACAGAGACGAGGCGGGGGCGGAAGCGGCGCGCCTGCTCGACGAGCTCCGGAACGCGCCGACCCGCCGCGAGCGCGACGACCTCGAAGCGGCCGGGATGCCGGGCGACGACGTCGAGCGTCTGCTCTCCGATGCTCCCGGTGCTGCCCAGGATCGTGATCCGCTTCATCCCGGCCGGACCTGCTCGCTCGTCATCCCGAAGCGCCGCTCGCGCCGCTGATAGTCGGCGAGCGCCGCCTCGAAATCCGCGCGCCGGAAATCGGGCCACATGCGCGGCGAGAGATGCAGCTCGGCGTACGCGATCTGCCAGAGCAGGAAGTTCGAGACACGCTGCTCGCCGCCCGTCCGGATGAGCAGATCGGGATCCGGCAGGTCGGGCGCGTAGAGATAGTCGGCGAAAGATTTCTCGTCGAGGCTCTCGGGATCGAGCTTGCCCTGCTCGGCGTCGCGGGCGATCCGTCTCGCGGCATCGACGATCTCGGCCCG
>CAZFKD010000420.1:0-4239 GCA_964519695.1 uncultured Spirochaetaceae bacterium | reverse complement strand
TCTTGAATTCGGACTCAGGGCGCCAGCGGGCGGCCGAGGGCGTCGTAGAGGGCTTCGACGAGGGCGATGGTGCGCGGGTTGTACCAGCGGTCGCCGGGGCGGTTCGTCAGGTAGCCGAACGCGATCCCGCTTTCGGGATCGGCGAAGCCGAGGCTGCCGCCGTAGCCGTAGTGGCCGAAGCAGCTCGCGCTGCCGCCGATGCGGCGGCTCGCCTGGGGCAGCTGGAAGCCCAGGCCGAAGCGCGAGGGCTTGCCGAGCACGCGATCGGGGCCTTCGGATTGGGTGCGCCGCGCCTCCGCGCGCAGCCCCGGACCGACGAGGCCGCCCTGCGCGGGATCGCGGCGGAGGAATACGTCGTAGAGCGTCGCGACCGCGCGTGCCGTCCCATGGCTGTTGGTCGAGGGGATCGATGCACTGCGCCACGCGGGGGTGTTCACGGTGCCGTGCCCTGATAGGCCCGGTGGATTGAAGTAGACCGAGGGCAGGATGCGATCGATCTCCGGGTCGCCGGTCAGGAGACTCGAGTGCATCGGGGCGGGGGCGGGAGCGTCGGCGGGCGCGGCCGCGGGCGCGGCGACGCCGGATGCAGGCGGGGACGCGGGACTCGTCGGTTCGGGCTGGACGAGGGTCGCGACGCGGGCGTGGTCGCGGAGCGGAAGCGCGCTGTGGAAGTCGGCGGCGAGCGGGCAGGTGACGCGTTCGTGCAGGCATTCGCCGAACGTTCGGCCGAGGCGGCGGACGATCGGCTCGCCGACCAGGAAGCCGTGGGTATTCACGTGGTAGCCGTGGGCCGTGCCCGGCGGCCAGTAGGCCGGCTGTTCGGCGAGGGCGCTCGTCATCGCCTTCCAGTCGAAGATCGAATCGGGCGCGAGCGGCCTGCGAACGCCGGGCAGGCCGCCCTGATGGGCGAGCAGCATGCGGAGCGTAGTATGGCCCTTGTCGTGGGCGGCGAACTCGGGCCAGTCCTGCGCGACGGGCCGGTCGAGGTCGAGCTCGCCGCGCTCGACGAGCGAGAGGGCGAGCATCGCCGTGATGCCCTTGCCGACGGAGTAGGCGTTCACGAGGGTGTCGCGGCGCCAGGGCGTCCGGCGTTCGGCTTCGCGGTGGCCGCCCCAGAGATCGACGACGATCCGGCCGTCCTGCACGACGCAGACGGCGGCGCCGATCTCGTCGCGCGCGCGGAAGTTCTCCCGGAAGGCGACTTCGACGGCGGCGAAGGCCGGGTCGCAGACGCCGTCGATGGGGATCGCGATCGTTCCGGCGCCTTCGTTCGCCTGCTCCGACACGCCAGCCATGCGGCTGCCCTCCTCGCGCCGACGATACGCGATCCGCTTCGCCGCCGGGCGCCCGTGTTATGGTCGCGCGATGCCGCTTCGCATCGCGATCTTCGGACAGGCGCCGTTCGGGCGCGACGTCGGCGTGCGCCTCGCGGAGGCGGGGCATGCGATCGTCGGGGTCCACGTCCCGCCGGACGGCGGCGGCAAGCCCGATCCCCTCGCCGCCGAGGCGCAGGCGCGCGGCTGGCCGCTCTTCCGCTACAAAGGCTATAGGCGCGGCGGGCAGGCGATCGCGGAGCGTGTCGCGGAGTACCGCGCGCTGGGGGCGGATCTGAACGTGCTGCCCTTCACGACCGTGATCCTGCCGCCCGAGATCGCGGATCATCCGCGACACCGATCGGTGTGCTTCCATCCCTCGGTGCTGCCCGCCTTTCGCGGCGGCAGCGCGCTCGCCTGGCAGATCATCGAAGGGGCCTCGGAGTCGGGCCTCTCGGTCTTCCAGCCCGATGCCGGCGTCGATACGGGGCCGCTCTACCTGCAGCGCCGCGGGATCGGGATCGCTCCGACCGATACGGCCGCCTCGCTCTATTTCGACAAGCTCTATCCCCTCGGCGTCGAGGCCATGGTCGAGGTCGTCGCCGCGATCGCGGCCGGCACGGCGACGCTGACGCCCCAGCCGGAGCGGGGCGCGAGCTTCCAGGGCCTGCTCGACGACCGCGCCGCCCGCCTCGATTTCACGGCCGACGCGGCTTCGCTCGATCGGCGGATCCGGGGCTGCGACCCGCAGCCGGGGGCCTGGGCGCTCTTCGGGGGCGAGGCGGTCCGGCTCCATGGCTGCGTGGTCGAGCCGGCCGACCGGGCAGCCGGGGCGGGCGAAGGCGCGAACGGGCTCGGGGCCGCGCCCGGGACGATCCTGGCGGTCGAGTCTTCGGGCCTGCGCCTGGCCGTCCGGGGCGGAACGCTGCGGATCGCGAAGGTCCGCCGCGGGGATGGTGCGAAGGGGCCTGCCGCTACGTCGGGTCTGCAGCCGGGCGATCGGCTCGTCTGATCCGGTCGCTCGATCGGGGCGTCTCGCGGCGTCCCGGGGTTTCGTCTTCCTGCGGGGCCGTCACCGGATCGTGCCTTTCGGGGCTCGATTTTCCTTCGTCATCCCGCTAATTTGCGCGCCCTGAACGGATCAGGCCCCCCGCCATCCCTGCGTCGCCAGACGTGGAGCCGAACGCGCGCGAGCGCGCTGTCGCGGTGCCGCGCTCGAACTCACGAGTCGAGTGCCGGGCGGGGATCGGCGAAGGACGAGACGAAGAACGAGACGAAGAGCGGCGCGCGGCGATCCCGCCCGCCCAACGAACCCGGTCCCTCTCCGCGAGGGACCGACCCAGCGAGCGGGCCGGCCGGCAACGCGCCGAAGGCCTGCGAGCCAGAGAGCCAGCGAGCCAGAGAGACAGAGGACAAGACGATGCTCGGTGACATCACCAAGGTCCGGAATATCGGAATCAGCGCTCACATCGATTCGGGCAAGACGACCCTGACCGAGCGCATCCTCTATTACACCGGACGCATCCACGCGATCCACGAAGTCCGCGGCAAGGACGAAGTCGGCGCGACGATGGACTCGATGGATCTCGAGCGCGAGCGCGGCATCACGATCGCGTCGGCCGCGACCTACTGCCAGTGGGGCGACAACCAGATCAACATCATCGATACGCCCGGACACGTCGACTTCACGGTCGAGGTCGAGCGCTCGCTGCGCGTGCTCGACGGCGCGATCCTGGTGCTCTGCGGCGTCGCCGGCGTGCAGTCCCAGTCGATGACCGTCGACCGCCAGATGAAGCGCTACAAGGTCCCGCGCATGGCCTTCATCAATAAGCTCGACCGCTCGGGCGCCGACCCGTTCAAGGTCACGCGCCAGCTGCGCGAGAAGCTCGGCCACAACGCCGTCCTGATCCAGATCCCGATCGGTCTCGAGAACGACCTCCAGGGTGTCGTCGATCTCGTCAAGATGAAGGCCTACTACTTCGACGGCAGCAACGGCGAGAAAATCCGCGAGGAGGAGATCCCCGAGAACCTCGTCGACCAGGCGCAGGAATACCGGGAGATCATGCTCGACGCGGTCTCGATGTTCTCCGACGAGCTGATGGAGGCGATGCTCGAGGAGAACGTCACGGCCCCGATGATCAAGAAGGCGATCCGCGCCGGCACGCTCACGATGGAGCTGACGCCGGTCATGCTCGGCTCGGCCTACAAGAACAAGGGCGTCCAGCTCCTGCTCGACGGCGTCATCGAGTACCTGCCGAACCCGACCGAGGTCGTGAACACGGCCGTCGATCTGGGCAACGACGAGGCCGAAGTCGTGATCCCGACCGATCGGAGCAAGCCGCTCGTCGCCCTCGCGTTCAAGCTCGAGGACGGCCGCTACGGCCAGCTGACCTACATCCGCGTCTACGAGGGCACGCTCAAGAAGAGCGACACCATCTACAACATGCGAACCAACAAGAAGCACAAGGTCGGCCGCCTGATCCGGATGCACGCCGCCGAAATGCAGGACATCGAGGACACCTGCGCGGGCGACATCGTCGCGCTGTTCGGGGTCGAGTGCGCCTCGGGTGACACGTTCACGGACGGCGACATCAACGTCGCCATGACGTCGATGCACATCCCCGAGCCGGTGATCTCGCTCTCGATCAAGCCGAAGGACCAGAAGTCGTCGGACAACATGGGCAAGGCGCTCGGCCGCTTCGTCCGCGAGGACCCGACCTTCCGCTCCGAGGTCGATCAGGAGAGCAACGAGACCGTCATCTCGGGCATGGGCGAGCTCCATCTCGAGGTCTACGTCGAGCGCATGAAGCGCGAGTACAACTGCGAGGTCGAGACCGGCCAGCCGCAGGTCGCCTATCGCGAGACGGTGACCCAGAAGGTCGACTTCACGTACACGCACAAGAAGCAGACCGGCGGCTCGGGCCAG
>CAZFKD010000419.1:0-4250 GCA_964519695.1 uncultured Spirochaetaceae bacterium | reverse complement strand
AGTAGACGATCGCGTCGTAGTCGATCGGCGGGTAATGGACATTGGCCCACTCGGGTCCTGCCGCGTTCTCGGCCAGCATCTCGCGGAAGCGGCGATAGGCCTTGAGGCGGTATTCGAGCAGCCATTCGGGCTCGCGCTTCTTCTGCGAGATGAGGCGGACGACGTCCTCCGTCAGGCCGGGGGCGATGCGGTCCTCCTCGATGTCGGTCACGAAGCCGTACTTGTATTCCTGCTTCGCGAGCCGCTCGAGCTCGGCGTTCGCCTTCGGCTTCTCGATCTTCGCAATCGTCGTTTCCATCGTCGGCTCCGTTCGGGACGCGCTCGTCGGCTGGCTCGTCGGCTGGCTCGTCGGCATTGTGCTCATTCCCTCGCCGCCGGCACTGCGGCCGGGCGTTCGATCTGGAGCGCGTGACTCAGGCTCGGCAGCGGTGCGCTCGCGCGGCGCCGGACGAGATCCGCGAGGGTCAGGTCGGCGAGGGCCTGCTCGACGATGCGGCTGATCCGCTGCCAGGGCTCGCGCACGCTGCAGAGCGATTCGTGGGAGCAGAGCGCGGGCCCGATCGCGCAATCCGTCAGTGCGACCGGCCCCTCGAGCACGCGGATCATCTCCGAGACGGTCAGCGCCTCGGGCGGCCGCGCGAGCTGGTAGCCGCCCTTCGAGCCGCGCTGGGAGACGAGCAGCCCTTCCCGAGCGAGGGCCTTCAGGATCTTGCTCACCATCGGAATCGGGAGGTCGGCGGATTGTGCGAGCTCGCGGGCGTTCTGGGGGGCGCGATCCGGCGAGCTCGCGAGCTGGGCCATCAGGACGATGCCGTAGTCGGTGGTCTTGCTGAGTCGGAACACGCGGCCTCCTCACGGCTCGGACCGGGCCAGGAACGCCGCGGACAATATCGGACTGAATTGGTGCTGTAAATAGAGGACCATTTTAGTCCGATTGAGACAAGTCCGGGTCTGGATTGGAGAATTCCGGGTCGACGGCCCTCGACCGCCTGCCCCGGCCGGCGCGCTGGAGCACTCCCTCGCGGGATCAGGCCCGGGGCTGGCTCGTTCGGAGCCGGGGGCGAGAGGCGGCGTTCGGGGGTCCGAGGACCAGGGCCAGCCGGCCGGCGGGCGAGACGATCAGGAGCGCCGCGATCAGGTTGGCCGGCTCGCTCGAGACGGCGAACTGCTCGCCCTCGATCTCGACGCAATCGCCCGCGGCGACCCGCAGGCGCCTCGAATGGGTCGCGATCTCGCCGCGACCGCGTTCGATGAAGAGGGTCGCCCGTTGACCCGGGTCGAGCGTGATCGGGTCGAATCGATCGCCGCGGCCGAGGTCGACGCGCCAGGCACCGACCTGGGGATCGAAGAACGGGGGCTCGTCGGTCGCCTCGCTCCTGCCGTCCCGCCGCTCCGCCTGCCGGGTCTCGGGCTCGTTCCAGCGATCCCGGACGAGCTCCTCGGGGCGACATCCGAGCCCGCGAGCGATCTTCAGCAGGACCGAGACCGTCGGCACCATCTGCTGCGACTCGATCTTGTGGATCGTGCTCGCGGCGACACCACAGCGGTTCGCGAGCTGCTGCAACGTCGAGCCGTCGCGGGCGCGGCACGCCTTCAGCTGATTCGCGATGTCGGTCAGTGCGGGTCGAACGTCGTACAAGCCGTCCGATTTCCATGCGCCGTCCGGTTCGTTCCGAGCCGATCCCGAACGGGACCCTGGCGACGCCGGACTTTTTCGTTCACGAGTCGAGCATAGAGAGAATCAAGTACTCGAAGTCGGTGATCCATCCGACTCCCGTCCCTCGGCAGTCTGAAACCGCTCGCTCGCTCGGAGGTGTTCGTCGACCCGACTCGGGGAGAGCCAGGCCTTCGAGGTCTGGGGCGCCGCGACCGGGACGAGCGCTTCACGGCCATTCAGTCGGGCCGCTGGACGAAGCGCGCAAGGGGCACGAAGAGGGGAAGTCCGTCCCGTGGCCAGTCGACGGGCGGGGTCTGCAGCTGCCCGGGTCGGGCGAGACGCGACGCCCCGAGCCGCTGGAGGATCGGATCGAGCTCCGCGCGCTCCGCCGTCGCGAACCCGGCCACGGCGACGTTCGAGAGCGGGGCGCCGAGGTCGGCGAGCGCGGAGGGAAGCGCAGCGAGCGACGGCACTGGGACGAGGCGCAGAAAACGATGGAGCGGCGCCGGTCGGGCGCTCGCCCCGGACTCGAGCACGACGACCGCATCACGGCCTTCGATGAGCATTGCCCGGCCCGATGCAGCCCGCATGCGCGCACCTTCACGCTCGGCCGAGCGAAGCGCACGGGACGAGACCGGGATCTCGCCGCGCGGCATCGTCGTCGAAAGCGCTTCGAGCGCCTCGGCCACGGCTCGCGCGAACGCGCTGCAATCGGCTTCGGCGAGCCCCACGAGATAGCCGGCGATCGGAGAGAGGCAGCCGGTCTGGTCCCAGCGCGCGACGTCGAGGGCGAGTCCGCGGGCGATCGCGTCGAGCTCGGACGACGTCTGCGATCCGAGCACGACGACCGAGACGCGATGACCGTAGGCGACGAAGCGTTGATCGGGGCGCAGCCGCGACGCGATCGCTCGCATCGTCTCGTCGCTGCCGGTCGCGACGACGCAAGGCGCCGCGAGCAGGCTCGCGAGGGCCTCCGCGTCGTCCGTCGCGAACTCGATCGGCTCGAACGCGCGGGCGAGGTCGCTGTCGCGCTCGGCGAGCGAGCGTGCGAGCAGGTCGCCCGTCACCGGATCCTTCGACGTCTCGCGCAGCAGGACGGGCGAGCCGAGCACGAGCGGCAGGAGCGACGAAAGCAGCGTCGGCATCGGGATCGTTCCGCCCGCGAGCACGGCGGTCCAGTCGTAGGGCGCCAGCGCACGTCGAGGCGCCGATCCATCCGCATCGGCGAGTACACAGGCGAGCTCCCGCTCCGCAGCGGCCCGGAAACGCGCGGGCTGCCAGGCCCGCAGGGCGCTCTCGAGGCCTTCGGCGACGGTGGCGCGATCGAAAAGGCTCGTCTGCGAGAACGACTCGAGCAACTCGCGGCGCCACGGCGAATCGGGCTTCGTCCAGTCGTCGAGGACCCGCGCGACCGCCGCGATGCGATCCGGGAGAGCGCGCGCGCGCAGCGCCTCGCCGGCCCGCGCGAGGCGTCCCTGCGCCGCACGCACGCGCTCGCCGGCGGCATCGGGCCATCGGATCTCCAGCCCGCTCACCGCCCGGCCACCCCGCGCGGCTGCGCCTCGCCGAGCATCGCCTCGATCGCGACGCCGCAGCCGCGCACCTCGGCGCCCTCGGCGCGGCCGAGCACGTCGAAGCCCTCGCCCGCCGCCGCGGGAATCACGCGCCCGAGATCCGCCGTCTGGATCGCCGCAACGCTGCCCGTATTCGCGAGATCATGGATCACGACGACGCCGACCTCTCCCGTCGTCACGTCCTCTCCCGAATCCGGATCGACGCAGCGCACCCGCGCCCAGGGCGGCGCGAGCTTGCGCCGCGGCCCCACCGGATCGACCAGCGTCGAGTCGTAGAACTGACTGCCGAGCTCCGTCATGCCGTACTGGTTGACGATCGCCCGCTCCGGGATCCCGAATCGCTCCGCCAGCGCAGCCCGCAGCACTTCGCGCGGCAGCTCCCGACTCCGGCCCTTGAAGCCGCCCGTCTCGAGCACCCGCGCGCCCGGCGGCAGATGCCAGTCGCCGGCTCCCTCCGTCGCATCGAGAAAGTGGACGAAGGCGAACGAAGTCCCCGCGAGCACGATCGGTCGGTCGCGTCGGCGCGCCGCAGCCACCGCCCGTCGAAGCGACACGAAGTCGAGACCGCCGGGCGTCAGGTCGTAGCCGCTCTCTTCGCTGCCGTGCGCGGCGGCCAGGGTCGCGAACATGTGCGTCAGCGACGAGTCGGGGGCATCCGCCGGCGAGAGGGCGAGAAAGCGCATCGTCGGGCGCGCGTCCTGCAGATCGGTGAGGAAGCAGCGTCGCAGGCTCGCGAGGAGCGAGGCCTCGTAGAGGGCGAGCGTGTCGAGATGGAGGGCGCCGCGGCGATCGGTGGCGGTGCCGCTGGTCTGGAAGGTGAGGACCGTCCGCTCTTCGGGGAAGCAGCGCAGGGCGAACTCCTTGAAGGCCCCGGTCGGGACGGCGGGGACGTCGTTCGCGCGCGTGACCGTGCCGGGGTTGCGGCCGAGCGCATCGCAGTAGCGCCGGTAGGGCTCGCAGGCGACGTACTGGAAGCGGAAGAGACCAAGCGCGAGCGCCTCGAAGCGGGTCTCGTCGCG
>CAZFKD010000418.1:0-4257 GCA_964519695.1 uncultured Spirochaetaceae bacterium | reverse complement strand
GGGGAGAGTTCACGAGCCGGTTCATGCAACGAGAGCGGGGGCACCGGCTTCGGCGGGCATACTGAGCGGAGGTAGTCGGAGCGAATTCTCGGGGCAATGCACCGGACGAATCCGTACTCGCAGAAATCCGTCGCAACGCGACGGATTCGGTCGGAGCGAGTCCATTCTTCGAGTCAGGTCTGAGCCTCTTCGAGCGAGCCTCGCCGCGCGGCGGCCTGATCGAAGACGAGCTGTGCGGCGAGGTTCGCCCGTTCGAGGAACGCACCTTCGCAGTAGGCGAGATAGAAGTCCCAGGTCCGGAAGAAGCGCTCGTCCATGCCGAGCGCCGCGATCTCCCCGCGGCGGGCGCGGAAGCGTTTGCGCCAGCGGCGCAGCGTCTCGGCGTAATGCGGCGTGATGTCCTCGTAGTGGGCGAGGCGCAGGCGCGTCGACGAGAGCGCCTGCGAGATGGCCCCGAGGCCGACGAGCTGGCCGCCCGGGAAGATGTAGCGCTTGATGAAGTCGACGCCGCGGATCGATGGCTCCCAGGCATGTTCCGGCACGAGGATCGCCTGGATCGCCATCGTTCCATTCGGCGCCAGGCGATCGGCGCAGACCTCGAAGAAGCGGGGCAGATGGCGATGCCCGACCGCCTCGATCATCTCGATCGAGACGAGGCGATCGTAGGTCCCCGACAGATCCCGGTAGTCCTCGAGCAGGACGTCGATGCGGTCCGCGAGGCCCGCCCGGGCGACGCGCTCGCGGGCGAGCGCGTGCTGCTCGCGCGAGATCGTCGTCGTCGTGACGCGGCAGCCGCGGGTGCGTGCCGCGTGCAGCGCGAAGCCGCCCCAGCCGCTCCCGATCTCGAGCAGCCGGTGGCCCGAGCGCAGCCCGAGCTTCCTGCAGAGACGCTCGTACTTCGCCGTCTGTGCGGCCTCGAGCGTCATGTCGAGCCGATCGAAGACGGCCGACGAATACGTGAGGCTCTCGTCGAGAAAGGTCGCGAAGAAATCGTTGCCGAGGTCGTAATGGGCCTCGATGTTGCGCCGGCTGCCCGAGCGGTCGTTGTCCCGCAGGCGATGAAAGAGCCGGAGCCCGGGGCGCATCCAGCCGCTGCCCCGCTCGAGCGCGTCGAACGCGCCGGCATTCCGGACGAAGAGACGAATCACGGCGACCAGGTCGTCCGATCGCCACCAGCCGTTCATGTAGCCCTCGGCGCCGCCGAGCACGCCGCGCAGCGCGAGCGCGCCGAAGAGCCGCGCATCGTCGACGACGACCGTCGCGCGCGGCCCCGGGCGCGGGCCGCGAAAGACGAGCGGATCCGAGCCGGTCTCGAGGGCGATCTCGCCTTCGTCGATCGACTTCAGCGCCGACTCGACCCGGCCGCGGGCGAGCCGCGTCAGCAGCCCCGGCTTCGTCGCCGCCCTCTGCGTCGTCGTCATGACTCCGTCGCTCAAGCCAGGACCTCCGTCTGCGGCGCGCGGCCCGGATGGGGATGGAAGCGGGCGCCGCGCCTGTGGAGCCGAAACGCCTGCCAGTAGATCGCGGCGAGCGTCTGGAGCGAAGTCGCGGGAAAGCGCAGCAGGGCGCGCGCGAGGGAGGCCGTATCGATCTCGCGGCGCTCGAGCACGAGCTGCGCGTCGAAGACGCGTTCGCCCTCGGCGAAATTCTCGATGCGGGCTTCGAGAGTCGCGCCCGGGGCCGCGAACGAGAAGCGGTACTCGTGGACCATCGGCAGGAAGGGCGAGACGTGGAAGGTCTTCGGGGCGCGCGCGTCGACGCGACCGCCGTCGGCGCGAAGGACGTAGGCATGACGCTCGTTCCAGGGCGTGTTGCGGACGTCGGCCACGACCGCGTCGAGGGCGCCGCTCGCCGAGAAGCCGTAGTGGAAGCTGACCGGATTGAAGACATGGCCCGCGGTACGCGCCTGGGTCAACAGCCGGATCGGCCCCTCGAGCGCGTGTCCCGTCCGCTCGCGAACGAGCGCGCGCACCGCCGCGTCGAGGGAGATCGAGGGATCCCCGAGATGGTCCGATCGCCGGAAGCCCGCGAAGCGCCTGCGATCGGCGCCCCAGAGCCAGCGACCCGCGAAGACCCGATCGAGCTCGGCGAGATCGAGGTACAGCATGCAGAGGCGCTGGCTGAAGCCGTGGCGCGGGGCGAGCCGGCGCGCGTGGTGGACGCGTCCTTCGTAGAGCGCGCTCTCCATCAGTGCTCCGCCTCGATCGAACGGACCACGCGCAATGCGCTCTGCAGGCCGTCTTCATGGAAGCCCCAGCGCCAGTAGGCGCCGGCGAAATGGATGCCGCCGACACCGTCGATCTTCGCGTGGTCCCGCTGGGCGTCGATCGCGCCGCCGTCGAGAATCGGATGCGCGTATTCGAATCGCGCGAGGATCTTCTTCGGGTCGATGCGGGCGCTGCCGTTCAGCGTCACGAGCAGGGGCTCGGCGGAGGCGATGCCCTGGAGACGGGAGAGGTCGTAGGTGACGAGGACGCCCTCGGACGTCGCCGCGGGTCCGCCGGCGCTTCCGCTTCGCGCGGCCGGGAATCGACCGGGCTGGAGCTCGTCCGGCTGCAGGTCGCGCTGGATCCGATAGTTCCAGCTCGCCCGGGCGGCGGGTCGGCGCGGCAGGAGCGAGCGGTCGGTATGCAGGATCGTCTCGTTGCGGCTGTAGCGGATCGCGCCGAGGATCCGGCGCTGGTCGGCGGTCGGCGCGGCGAGCAGCGCGAGGGCCGTATCCGAATGGACCGCGAGCACGACGCGGTCGAAGACCCGCCGGCGCCCGGGGGTTTCGAGCTCGACGCCCGCGGACCCGGGGCGGATCGCGCGGACGGGCGTCGCGCACTCGATCGTCGCCTGCATGCGGCGGGCGAGGGCGTCGACGTAGGTCTTCGAGCCGCCGCGAATCGTGCGCCAGCGGACGCTGCCCGCCCGGCCCAGCAGGCCGTGGTTCTCGAAGAAGCGCAGGAAGCTCGCCGCGGGCATTTCGAGCAGCTCGCCGGGCTCGGCGCTCCAGATCGCTGCGCCCATCGGCGTCAGATACCAGTCGCGGAAGGCGTCGGAGTAGCCCCCGGAAGCGACGAGCTCGCGCAGCGTGCATTTCGGATCGAGGCGATCGATCGCTCCGGGGGCTTCGCGCGCGAAGCGGAAGATCTCGCGCAGCATGCGCAGGAAGGGTCTTCGGAACGATTGCGGTCGCGTCGCGAAGAGGCCGCGCAGGCCGCGGCTCGACCATTCGAGACCGGTTCGCTCGCAGGCGAGACCGAAGCTCATCTCGGCGGCCTGCGTCTCGACGCCGAGCTCCGCGAGCAGGCGGGTCAGCTCGGGGTAGGTCGTCTCGTTGTAGACGATGAAGCCCGTGTCGACCGCATGCGCGACGCCCTCGACGACGGCCTCCACCGTGTGCGCGTGGCCGCCGAGGCGCGGCTCCGCTTCGAGCAGCGTGACCTCATGGCGGCGACCGAGACGATCGGCACAGACGAGCCCCGCGATACCGGAGCCGACGACGGCGATCTTCATCGGTCGCGGCCCGGATGGCCCATCACGACATGGGTCACCCACCATTCCCGGCCGCCCCGGAATCCGAAGAGCTCCGAGCAGCCGAGGAAGAAGAGCCGCCAGCGCTGGAGCCAGAGTCGCTCCTGTCCGGCTCCGTAGGTCTCGCGCAGGATCGGCAGGATCGCGTTCTTCGCGCGGTCGAGGTTGGCGAGCCAGGCATCGCTCGTGCGCTGGTAGTGGGTCCCGTCGACGCAGTAGCGGCGCAGGACGACGAGATCCTCCTGGAAGGCCAGTAGCCAGTCGTCCGAGGGCATCATGCCGCCGGTGAAGAAATGCCGGCCCATCCAGTCGCTCTCGCCGTCGGTCGTGTAGGGATAGGCGGAGCGGCGATGGGCGAAATGATGGACGAAGAGCAGGCCCCGCGGATCGAGCCAGGATGCGATGCGGGCGAGCAGCGCGCCGTGGTTGCGGACGTGCTCGAACATTTCGACCGAGACGATCCGGTCGAAGCGCTCGCCCGGATCGAAGCCGTTCACGTCGGCGGTCACGACGTCGAGGTTCGCGATCGAAGCGCGCGCCGCCTCCCCGCGGATGAACTCCGCCTGGCTTTTCGGGCAGGAGCCCGACAACCTCAACTACCTCGCGGGGCACGTGGACACGGGCGACCGGTGGGTGCTCAACTTCGGGCCCCAGCACCCCGCCACGCACACCACCCTGCGCCTGGTGCTCGAGCTCGACGGCGAGCGCATCGCCCGCTGCACGCCGCACATCGGCTAC
>CAZFKD010000417.1:0-4264 GCA_964519695.1 uncultured Spirochaetaceae bacterium | reverse complement strand
GTATCCGGAAGGGGCCGCGCCCTGGGTCGACGTCGCGGGGCTCACCGAGCCGCTCTGCGGCGCGAATCGCCCGGGCCATTTCCGCGGGGTCACGACCGTCGTGACGAAGCTCTTCCTCGCGGCGCGCCCCGACGTCGCCGTGTTCGGCGAGAAGGACTATCAGCAGCTCGCGGTGATCCGGCGCATGACGACGGATCTCGGCTTCGGGATCCGGATCGTCGGCGGCGAGACGGTGCGCGAAGCCGATGGGCTCGCGCTCTCGAGCCGCAACGTCCGGCTCGGCCCCGAGGCGCGGCGCCAGGCGCTCTGCATCAGCGAGAGTCTCGAGCGGGCCGAGCGGATGCTCGCGGGTGGCGAGCGCGATGCGGCCGTTCTCGTCGAGGCCGTCCGAAAATCCCTCGCCCGCGCGATCCAGGCGCGGATCGACTACGCCGAGCTGCGGGATCCCGATTCGCTGGCCGCCGTCTCGGGCCGGATCGACGGGCCCGTCCTGCTCGCGATCGCGCTGCAATTCGAGCCCGACGCCGACGGTCAGGGCGCCGCGGTCCGCCTGATCGACAACCGTGTTCTCGGCCGGCGGCCCGGCGCCGGCTTCGATGCTTCGTGTCCCCCCGAACGAAACCCCGAACCCCGAGAGGAGTTCCCCCGATGAACCGCACGCTTCTCAAGTCGAAGATCCACCGCGCCACCGTCACCGAGGCGAACGTCGAGTACGAGGGCTCGGTCACGATCGACCGCGATCTGCTCGAAGCGGCGGACATGCTCCCCTACGAGCGCGTCGACATCTGGAATTGCACCAACGGCAATCGGCTCACGACCTACGTCATCGAGGGCGAGCGCGGCGCCGGCCAGATCTGCATCAACGGGGCGGCGGCGCATCTCATGAAGCCGGGGGACAAGGTCATCATCGCGAGCTGGGCCGAGGTCCCGGACGAGCAGGCCCGGGGCTTCGACGCGAAGCGCGTCTTCGTCGACAACGAGAACCGCATCCGCGAGGACTGAAAGCCGCCGGCGCCCGGAGCGCGGCGGCTCGGCTACGCTCGCGCCCCGATGACCACCCCCGGAACGAAGAGCGGCGCGAAGAGCGTGAAGAGCGCAAAGAAGAAGGCGGAGAAGACCGACGCCGAGGGCCGCCTCGTCGTCGCGACGAATCGCCGGGCCCGCTTCGAATACGAGATCCTCGATACCTGGGAGGCCGGCCTCGTCCTGACGGGGCCCGAGGTCAAGAGCCTGCGCGCCGCCCGGGCCAACCTCGGCGACGCCTTCGCCCAGATCCATCGCGGCGAGCTCTGGCTCGAAAAGCTTCATATTTCGCCCTACGAGCCGGCGACCCGCGACAACCCCTCGGATCCGCAGCGTCGGCGCAAGCTGCTGCTCCACCGCCACGAAATCGCGCGACTCGACGGCCGGGTCGCCGAAAAGGGGCTCACGCTCGTCCCGCTGACCCTCTATTTCAGGGGCGGTCGGGCCAAGGTCGAGCTCGCGCTCGCGCGCGGCAAACATCGCCACGACAAGCGGGAGACGATTCGCCGTCGCGAGAGCGACCGCGAGACCCAGCGCGTGATGCGACGGCATCATCGCTAGCGATCTCGCGTGTACCTGTTGCGGCGGGGAGCGATCGAAAGAAGGACCCGGGAGCTGTCATGTTGAGATGGATCCTGCGACTCGTCCTCGTCTCGCCGATCGCGTTCGGTCTCGCGCTCGTCTGGGCGACCCAGCACGGGGGCGAGACCGTCGAGCTCGAGACGCTCGACGAACGCGGCACCTCCTTCTTCACGACGCTCTGGATCGTCGACCTCCACGAGCAGCCCTGGCTGCGCGCCGGCGACCCCGAGGCGACCTGGCTCCAGCGCTTGCGCAGCGATCCCGAGGTGTTCGTCGTCCGGGACGGGGAGCGCAGACCCTTCCGGGCGGAGGTCGACGAGAATCGCGCCTGGCGCATCAACGACGCGATGCGGGAGAAGTACGGACGGGCCGACCAGATCGTCTCGCTGCTCCACGACCCGGACCGCGTCGTCGCCATCCGGCTCATCGAGCCGTCGGACTTCGACGACTAGTCGCGACCGGCCCTGGGCGCGGCAGGCGAGCCCGCCAAAGCCCTCCATTTTGCGTGCTGCCTGCCGATACCGGGACAGCCGGTCCCGGGGTGTCTCCCCCCGGCTCCCGCCGAGGATCCATGGAGCAGGGCAGGTCCCCGTCGGCCCCCATCGCCGGCCCGGGCAACAAGACGATCGCCACGACCCTCCTCGAGCTGCTCGCCGTACGCGGGCGGGCGGGCGCGCGCGATCGGGCGATGCGCGCGCTGGGCTACGCCGAGGGCGGGCTCGCCGAGGCACCGGCCTGGCTCGACGGCGATGCCCTCGACCGGATGTTCGTCGCCGTCGATCCCGACCCCGGCCTCGCCCGGGCCATCGGCCACCGGCTCTGCGCACCCGATGCGACCGGCCTCGCCCTCTACGGCCTCGGTCTCGCGACGCCCGAGAAGGCCTACCGACGCATCCAGGCCCTGCTGCCCCGCGCCCGCCCCGAATCCCATTGGCAGGTCGAAGCGATGGGCGACGCGCGGGCCGAGCTCGTCTTCTCCCCGACTCGCCCCGACCCGGAAGGCGAGTTCGAGCCGGGCGATCCGAACGCGGCCGTCGCTGCCGCCGGCCGCCGCAGCGGCGTCGCCGAACGCAGCCAGGCCGCTGCGCTGCAGTGCGCGCTCCGCGTCGGCATGCTCGAGGCGATTCCCGGGCTCTACGGACTGCTCCCGGCCCGCGTCGTGAAGACGAGCTGTCTCGCGAAGGGCGACGCGGTCTGTCGTTATGCGGTCGACTGGCAGCGCGGATCGCATGCGGGGCTCGTGGTCGGCGGAACGGCCGGCGCGATGCTCTCCGCCGGAGTGCTCGCGTTCGGACTCGCGAGCGCGGCGCTCGGTCCCGTCACTGGCGTGTGTCTCGCCCTGCTGCTCCAGGCGCTCGGACTCTCGGCGGGGCGGGTCGTCGATCTCCAGCGCCAGCTCGCGGCCGTCGCCGGCGCACGGCGCGGGCATCTCGCGCTCTTCGATCAGGTCGACGCCGTGCTCGCGGAGAAGCTCGACGCGATCTCCCGACTCGACGCGACCCTCGAACACGGGCCGCTCGCCCGGCGACCGGAACGCGACGGGACCTTCGACGAAGATCCGCTCGCGATCGTCGATCTGCGCCCGCTCGTCTCGCGCGCGATCGAAAAGGTCGCACCGCAGCTGAGCGATTGGGCCGAGATCCGCTTCGAGGCCGACGAGCGGATCCGCTTCGTCGTCTGCGAGCCCGTCCAGGTCGAGCAGGTCGTCGACGAGCTGCTCCAGAACGCGATCGAGGCTTCGCTGGGCGCCGGCGAGTCGCCGGAGATCCTCGTCTTCCTGCGCGACGTGCCCCGCGGCGTCGAGCTCACGATCGAGGACCACGGCCACGGCATCGACTCGAACGCGATCGACGAGACCTTCGATCCGTTCTTCGACGAGCAGCCGGCGGGCCTCGCGCGCGGCTTCGGCCTGCCCGTCTGCCTGCGCATCATCGAAGCCCACGGCGGCGAGCTCCGGATCGCGAATCCGAAGCAGGGGGGAACGCGGGTGACGGTGCTGCTGCCGGCCGGCGACGCATCCGTACCGGATGCGGGAGGAGGACGAACATGAGAGGGACGAGGCCTGCGCTGATCCTCACGATCCTGAGCCTGCTGCTCGCGTGCGCGCCTCGGCCGGGCGAGCTCGAGCCCTTGCCGCGGCATCCGTTTCCGAGATGGGTCGAGACGCTCCGGCCGGGCGAGAGCGACATCGCGAGCGTGCGCGAGCGTTTCGGCGAGCCCGACCTCGTCGAGTCGGCCGTGATGGGCGGGCTCGTCTGGCGCTATCGCTTCGCGGAGGTGCAGTGGCCCGACGCCGATCCGGATCGGCCGAGGGTCGCGTCGAACGGAAGGGTCGTGCCGCGCTCGAACACGGCGCTCGAGAACGTCGGCGAATCGATCGCCGGATTCGGACGCTGGCTCGACTGGCTGATGTTCTATCCGCCGAAGCAGCCGCGGCCGGTCGCCCCGCGCTGGCTGCCGGCGACGATCCACGCGCTCGAGCTCGACTTCGACCTCGAGGGCCGGCTCGTCCGCTACCGCTATGCCCCGGAGCCGGGCCGCGCGCCGATCCCGCGCAGGGGCTGAGAGGCTGTGAAGATATCGTCTTGGTCGCGTCGCTTGCGACGGCGGGCCATCTGCGGCGTTGCTCCTCCTCGCCGTAGCTCGCTACGACTCGTCG
>CAZFKD010000416.1:0-4279 GCA_964519695.1 uncultured Spirochaetaceae bacterium | reverse complement strand
TTGCTCCTCCTCGCCGTAGCTCGCTACGACTCGTCGTCGCGCCTTGCATCTGACCGACCGGCGCTGCGCGTCGCTCGGTCGACGATATCTTCACAGCCTCTGAGCCGTCGACCCCGCTGCGCCGGGCCGGAGGGCGCCCGCGCGCCGCACCTCAAGTCGTTCCGGGCTGCCGCCGATGGCGCCCCTGCGCCTCTTGCGCCGGGAGTCCCCGCCATGCCTTCGAGCTCGCCCTCGCGCGGTCCCGCCGATCCGTCCAGCGGCGCGCTGCGCGCCCCGCTCGTCGAAGCGCTGGCGGCCTGCGTGCGGGATGGGCTCGCCGCCGGCAAGCTCGAGGACGAAGCCGTCGACCGCGCCCTCACGGGCCCGGCCCGGGCGTGGGTCGAAGGCGCCTGTGATCCGACCGGGGCGACACCGCTCGCGGACGTCGAATCGCTGGTCGCCCTGGTCGCTTCGCAGCGCGGCGCCGAGGCCGAGCTCGCCGCACTCGCGGACGAGATCGTGACCGGCTGGAGCAGCCATCCACAGCTCTCGGCCATGCGACGCGCTGCGCTCTCGCTCGTCGACGGACCGGGCTTTCTCGCGAGCCAGGCGAGCGAATGGCTGCTCGTGTGCCCCGACTGGCTCTACGCCGGCGGCCGCGATGGCTTCGCGCTCGAGCTTCGGGGGCTGCGCGGGGCGACCCCCGCGCTGCGCGCCCTCGTCGGCGCGCTCGTCGCGCGGCTGACCGGGGCGGGCAGCTCGAGCCCGCTCGACGTCCGGGTTCTCGGCGTCGACGGCGATCCCCTCGTGATCGCCGGCCGTGCCCCGAACGCGCACGTGATCGATCCCGCCGAAGAGAGCCGCCTGCACCGCGCCGCCCTGGCCGGCTGAAGCCGCCGCGGCTTCGGCGCTCGCTGCTCTGCCCGGATCGGGGCCGGCCCGTCGCCCGGGGTCGCCCGGACTTTCGCGTCGTCGCCGGCATCCCGGCATCTGCGGACCGACGTCTCCGGCTCGATCCTCTTGCGCACCGGCGCCGCGCGCCGCCGCCTAGCTCCGCAGCCCCCGGAGCCGCAGCATCGTTCCGGCCGGCATCTTCGCCTCCTCGAGCGCGACCTCGGCCTCGATCAGCGCCTCGACCTCGCCCTCGTCGTCGACGAGGGTCTGGACGACGTCGAAGCGCAGCGCGCCGCCGGGCTCCGTCCGCTCCTCGATGCGCGTCCAGTGGGATTTGCGCGCTTCGGGATCGTCGCGCGGCCCGCCGCCTTCCGCGAAGAGCGGTGCGAACTCGGCGGCGATCCTGGAAGGCTCCCATTCTTCGGGATTGGCGATGCAGCCCGCGGCCGATTCGAAGTCGCCCTGGGCGAGGGCGTGCAGGAAGATGTGCATCTCCGCGCGAACCCGGGCGTCGAAGCTGCGGCGGTCGAGGCGGCGCGGGGCCCGCTCGGGAACGGCTTCGGGCGCCGGCGCGGCCGGGCGGTTCGGATCGACGAGGCTCTCCCACTCCTCGACCAGGCTCGAATCGACGCGCGCCAGCATGGCGCGCAGGAAGGCGATGACTTCGACGACCTCGTCGTTGCGGGCGGATTCCGGCAGGTTGCGCGCGAGCGTCGTATGGACCTGGCTCAAATAACGCAGCAGCACGCCCTCGAGCCGCGCGATGCCGTAGCGCCGCACGTAGTCGTCGAAGGAGAGGAAGCCCTCCCAGAGCTCGCGCGCGATCGATTTGGGGCGGACGCCGTCGCTGCCGACCCAGGGATGCCGCTCCGCGAAGAGGTCGAAGGTCGAGTAGAGGAACGGCGCGATCGGCTTGTCCCAGGTCACGTTCTCGAGGCGGGCCATGCGCTCCTCGTACGGCACGCGCTCGGCCTTCATCGCGTCGACGAGCTCGGTCTTGCGCGCGCGGACCTGGGCTTCGAGCAGCGCCCGCGGATTCTCGAGGATCGACTCGGCGATCGAGACGACGTCGAGCGCGTAGTCGGGGGATTCGGGATCGAGGGCGGCGACCGCGTCGACGAGGTAGAGCGAGAGGGTGTGATGCAGGCCGAAATCGCGCTGGAGGGCTGCATCGACGCGCGCGGTGGCCGACGGTCGCCGGCGCACGATCTCGCCGGCGCCGATGCGCCGGGCCTTCTCGACCTGGACGATGCCGGCACGGCGCAGCGAGCGGAAGAGCACCGCCGCCTCGCGCCGCAGGCGCCGCCTGCGGACCGGTGTCTCGAAGCTGTCTTCGACGAGCGCGATCAGCTCGCGGTAGCCCGAGCCCGGGAGCGATTGATCGGACCCGCGCTGGAGCAGCGCGACGAGCATCGCGTGGCTCATGGCGAGCTGGGAGCGCAGCATTTCGGGGGGCCGTTCCACGAGCTGCTCGAAGGTCTCGCGGGTCCAGCCGACGAAGCCCCGCGGCGGCGCCTTCTTCTCGGGCTTCTTCGCCTTGCCCTTGCCCGCCGCGCGTGCGGCCGCGCGCTGATTCTCGATCACGTGCTCGGGCGCCTGGCAGACGATGCTGCCGGCCGTGTCGAAGCCCTTGCGGCCGGCCCGGCCCGCGATCTGCTTGAACTCCCGGACCGAGAGGATGCCGACCTTCTCACCATCGAATTTCGAGAGCTTGGTGAAGAGAACGGTGCGGATCGGGATGTTGACGCCGACACCGAGGGTGTCGGTGCCGCAGATGACCTTGAGCAGGCCGCGCTGGGCGAGCTGCTCGACGAGCAGGCGGTATTTCGGGAGCAGGCCCGCGTGGTGCAGGCCGATGCCGAAGCGCAGGAAGCGCTGGATGTCCTTGCCGTAGGGCGAGTCGAAGCGGAATCCGCCGATCGCGTCGGCGAGGGCGCGCTTCTCGTCGCGGTCGGTGATCTGGGCGCCGGTCAGGCCCTGGGCCTGCTCGGCGGCCTCGCGCTGGGTGAAGTGGACCATGTAGATGGGCTGGCGGCCGGCGGCGAGCAGCGACTCGACGGTCTCGATGATCGGCGTCTCGCGATAGGTGTAGTCGAGCGGGACGGGGCGCTCGTCCGAGAAGACGTGGGCGACGCGGCGGCCGCTCAGCTTCGCGAGGCGCTCCTCGATCGGCGCCGTGTTGCCGAGCGTCGCCGACATCAGCAGGAAGCGTGTCCTGCGCAGCACGAGCAGCGGGACCTGCCAGGCCCAGCCGCGCGATCGATCGGCGAAGTAGTGGAACTCGTCCATCGCGACGTAGGGCGCGTCGGTCGCCGCGCCCTGCCGGAGCGCCATGTTCGCGAGCACCTCGGCCGTGCAGCAGACGATCGGGGCAGCCCAGTTGATCGACGCGTCGCCCGTCATCATGCCGACGTTCTCGGGGCCGAATTCATCGCATAACGAGAAGAACTTCTCGCTGACGAGCGCCTTGATCGGCGCGGTATAGAAGGATCGCCGACCTTCGCAGAGGGCCTTGAAATGCATGCCGAGGGCGACGAGGGATTTGCCCGAGCCGGTGGGCGTATTGAGGACGACGTGATGATCGGTGAAGCACTCGAGCAGAGCTTCTTCCTGGGCGGCATAGAGACGGGTCCCCGCGTCGGTGCACCAGCGCGTGAAGCGATCGAGGATCACGTCGGCGATGCCGAGCGGACCCTCGGGCACCCAGTCGATCAGTCGGCGCCGCGCCGCGCTCACGAGGGACGACGCGCGGGCAGCCAGGCTCGCATCGACGCCAGCCAGCGCTGCGCGCCCACCCGCCAGGCCGGCAGGGGCGAGGCGTCCGGGAATCGGGCCAGCATGCAGGTCACGTTGTCGGTGCCCCCCGCGCGGTTCGCGGCCTCGATCAGGCGTTCGACCGCGACCTCGACCTCGGGATGTTCGAGGGTGAGATCGCGGATCTCGAAATCCTCGACGAGGCCGTGGAGGCCGTCGCTGCAGAGCAGGAAGGCATCGCCGGGGAGGATCTCGACGGGCGCGACGTCGATCTCGACCTCCTTGCGTACGCCGAGGGCGCGCAGGATCTGGTTCCGGCGCGGATCGGTGCGCGCCTCTTCGGGGCGGATCACGCCTTCGCGAACGAGCGTCGCGACGAGCGAGTGGTCCTCCGTCAGCGGCTCGACCCGTCCCTCGCGCAGGCGATAGAGACGGCTGTCGCCGACATGGGCGACATGGCACTCGCCGCCCGGGCCGACGAGCAGGCAGACGACGGTCGTTCCCATGCCTTCGAGGGTGTAGTCGACGCGGGCCTCGTCGTGGATCCGGCGATTGGCCTCCTCGATCGCGCGTGTCAGGCGGCTCGGCGCCGGCTCGGCGCCGGATGCCACCGTCGACCCGAGCAGATCGATCGCCATCCTGCTCGCGACCT
>CAZFKD010000415.1:0-4289 GCA_964519695.1 uncultured Spirochaetaceae bacterium | reverse complement strand
CGTTGGCGAGGAATCGATCGGCGTCTCCCCGACCTTCCCGCTTCGCCCTCCCGACGAGCGAGGCTCGCGCGAGATCGACCGCCCACCGCCCTTCAGTCCAACCAATTCTCCCGGGAAAGTTTGATGCGCTCGAATGCGCGATCGGCGGTGACCAGGACGAGGCCATGGGCGAGGGCGTGCACCGCGATCGCCAGATCGAAATCGCTCATCCTCCGACCGGCTTTCTCCAGGCGAGCCTTGCGCTCCCCGAAAGATCGGCTGACCTCGTCGCTCCACGGCAGGCGGATCAACTCGGCGGAGATCGAGGACCACTGGGACTCCAGCAAGCGGCGACGCCTGGAGGCCGGCAGGGATCGGAGACCGAATTCGATCTCGGCCGCCGTCACCTGGGATATCGCCACGTCTTCGCGGGGCGTGACCGATACCCTGGCCGCCACCCGCGGATCGCCGCGCATGAGGGCGGACACCATGTTGGTGTCGAGCAGATACTTCACAGCTCGCGCGCTTCGCTGCGGGATCGGCGGGCTCGAATGGCTTCCATCATCTCGGCCACCGCGTCGTCCAGCTCGGGACGAGGGGCCCCGATCGCCTTCAGGAAGGCCGGAGACCACGCGGAGCGGTCCTCGAGCGCCTGCTCGACCGCAGCGATGATGAGATCGCTGCGCGTGACGCCGAGCGCAGCCGCGCGCTCGTCGAGCGCTTCGAGGAGCTTCTCCGGGAGGCGGATGCTGGTGATGGTTCGGGCCACGGTCCAACCGTAATACGTTCGTAATGCCGTCGCCAGTCGTCGTGATCCAGGACCTCCCGGCGCGGCTACTCGACCGTCACGCTCTTCGCGAGGTTCCTCGGCTGATCGACGTCCGTGCCCTTCAGCGTCGCGATGTGATACGCGAGCAGCTGGAGGGGCACGACGGCGAGGATCGACGTCAGGAACTCGCCGAGATCTTCGATGTAGAGCACCTCGTTCGCCTTCTCGGCGATCTCGGCATCGCCGACCGAGGCGATCGCGATGACCTGGCCGTCGCGGGCGCGCACCTGCTCGAGGTTCGAGACGAGCTTGTCGTGGAGCTCGCCCTTCGTCGCGATGACGACGACGGGCATGTTCTCGTCGATCAGCGCGATCGGGCCGTGCTTCATCTCGCCGGCGGCGTAGCCCTCGGCGTGGATGTACGAAATCTCCTTCAGCTTGAGCGCGCCTTCGAGGGCGATCGGGAACATGATCCCGCGGCCGAGATAGAGGAAGTCCTGGGCCTTGAAGTACTGGCGGGCGATGCGGAGGATCTCGTCGTTCAGGCCGAGCACGCCCTCGATCATGCGCGGCAGGCGCATCGCGTCGTGGAGCCGCGCGCGGATCTCGGCCGGCGAGAGACGCCCGCGCACGATGCCCATCTTCAGCGCAACGAGATAGAGCGCCATGACCTGGGTCACGAACGCCTTCGTCGACGCGACGCCGATCTCGGGACCCGCCTGCGTATAGAGCACGTCGTTCGAGGCGCGCGCGATGGTCGACTCGCGCACGTTGCAGATCGCGAGGATGCGCGCGCCCTGGCGCTTGCCCTCCTCGAGCGCCGCGAGGGTATCCGCCGTCTCGCCCGATTGGGAGACGGGGATCACGATGCGGCGATCGCCGACGATGGGCTTGCGATAGCGGAACTCGCTCGCGAGATCGACTTCGCAGGGAATGCCCGCGAGCTGCTCGATCATGTACTTGCCGACGAGCGACGCATAATAGGACGTGCCGCAGGCGACGATCGTGACGCCCTGGAGCGCGTCGAGCTCCGCCCGGCCGAGGGCGATGCCGTCGAGATCGACGTCCTGATCGGCCTCGTTGATGCGCGTTCCGATCGTGTCGGTGATGGCGCGGGGCTGCTCGAAGATCTCCTTCTGCATGAAATGATCGAAGCCGCCCTTCTCGGCGGAGACCGGATCCCATTGGATCGCCTGGAACTCGCGCTCTTGCAGCCGCCCGTCGATGTCGACGACCTGGATCCCGTCCTCGGCGAGCACCGCGAAATCGCCGTCGCGCAGGGAGATGATGTCGCGCGTGTAGGGCAGGACGGCGGGGATGTCGCTCGCGAGGAAGGCCTGCTTGTCGCCCTGGCCGATGATGATCGGGCTGCCGCCCTGCTTGGCGGTCACCAGCAGCGTCGGCTCCTTGTCGCAGACGACGCCGAGGGCATACGAGCCGGTGAGGGCGCGACAGGCCGTCCGCACGGACGTCAGCAGATCGCGGCCCGCTTGGACGTGCTCGTCGATGAGATGAGCGATCAGCTCGGTATCGGTATCGGATTGGATCGTGGCGCCGCGCGCCTCGAGCGAGGATCGCAGCTCGCGATAGTTCTCGATGATGCCGTTGTGGACGATCACGACGGAGCCGGCGCGATGGGGATTGGCGTTGCGTTCGGAGGGCTTGCCGTGGGTCGCCCAGCGGGTGTGACCGATGCCGAGATGGCCGGCGAGAGGCCGCTCGCGCAGGCTGCCCTCGAGATTGACGAGCTTGCCCTGCGCACGGCGTACCTCGAGCCGATCGCCCTCGAGGATCGCGACGCCGGCCGAGTCGTAGCCGCGATATTCGAGGCGGCGAAGCCCGTCCAGCAGCACGTCCGTCGCCCGGTACTCCCGCCCGATGTAGCCCACGATTCCGCACATGCTGCTCTCCTTTCCCTGCCGTCGACGCGTCGATCCGCCCGCATCCGTCGGGCATTCGCCCGCGCGCCTAGCGGCCGCCCGTCTTCTTTCGCTTCTTCGGCCCGCCGCCGCGCCCGGTCGCCTTCGCTGCCTGCTTCGCCCCGGCCCTGGCGGTCGTCTTCGCGGTCGCCTTCGATCCGGCCTTTTCCCTGGATTTCGCGCTCGGCCGGGTACCGGGCTTCGAGGCCGTCTCCTCTCGGGCGGTTCGCTCGCCCCGCGGCGCCGCACGACCTTCCTTGCGCGCGACCCAGCCCTCGATGTTGCGCTGCCGGTCCCGAGCGATCGCGAGGGCATCGCTCGGCACGTTCTTCGTGATCGTCGAGCCGGCCGCGACGAAGGCATGGGGCGCGATCTCGACGGGCGAGACGAGGTTCACGTTGCAACCGACGAAGGCGTGGTCGCCGATCGTGCTGCGCGTCTTCTTGTAGCCGTCGTAGTTCACGACGATCGCGCCGCAGCTGAAATTGACGTCGGCGCCGACGTCGGCGTCGCCGATGTAGCCGAGATGGGCCGCCTTCGTACCGCGGCCGAGCTTCGAGTTCTTCAGCTCGACGAAGTTCCCGATCTTCACGCCCGACGCGAGCTCGTTGCCCGGCCGCAGACGCGCCGCGCAACGCCCAGGGCGAGCTCTATCTGACCGACGTCGTCGGCGATGCGGCTGTCCTCGATGACGCAGCCGGACTTGATGTGGCAGCCCTCGCCGAGGATCGAATGTCCGGTGATGACGACGCCGGGTTCGATCAACGAGTCGCGGCCGATGCGGACCGTCGCGTCGATGTAGACGGCCTCGGGATCGACGAAGCTGACGCCATCGTCCATCAGGCGGTCCACGATGCGCCGGCGCAGGACGGCGGAGGCCGCGGCGAGCTCGCGCCGCGTGTTGATGCCCAGACATTCGCTGGCGTCTTCGACCGGCAGCGCCTCGACGCTGAAGCCGCCGCGGACCGCGAAGCCGACGACGTCGGTCAGATAGAGCTCGCCCTGGGCGTTGCGCGGCGCGAGCGAATCGATCCCCTGCCGGAGCAACTTCGAGGAGACGAGGTAGACGCCGGTATTGCGTTCGGGGATCGCGAGCTCCGCGGCGGTCGCGTCCTGGGATTCGACGATGCGCGAAACGCGCCCGCTCGCGTCGCGCACGAGGATGCCGGGGATGCTCGGTGCGTGGGCCGAGAGCAGGATCAGATCCGCCATCCGGTCGCGCTTGATCTGTCGCATGCGCTCGATCGTCGCGGGGCGCAGCAAAGGCGTATCGCCGTAGAGGATCAGGACGTCGCCGGTCCCATCGCCGAGGGCGGGCAGCGCGACCTTGACGGCATGTCCCGTTCCGCGCTGCTCGGACTGGAGCACGAACTCGGCGCGACTTGCATAACGCCGCTGGACCTCGTCGGCATCGCGGCCGACGACGACGATCAGACGCGAAGGCGAAAGGGCCTCCGCCGTCTGCAGCACGTGTTCGAGCATCGCGACGCCGCCGACTTCGTGGAGCACCTTGGCGCGGCGCGACTTCATGCGCGTGCCCTGTCCGGCGGCCAGTACGATGACGGCGGTATCGCTCAAGACCCCTCTCCCCCGTTTCCGATCGACTCTGCGGAGCGTGCCGC
>CAZFKD010000414.1:0-4314 GCA_964519695.1 uncultured Spirochaetaceae bacterium | reverse complement strand
CGCCGGACGCCGCTTCGTCGGGCGCGGCCTCCCCGGGCGCCGCCGCGTCGTCGGCCGCCGCGCCCCGCCTGCGCGCCCTCGGCGAGATCGACATGAACGATTTCCCCGACGCCGTGCTCGCCTACGCGGTCGTCTGTCTCTTCGCCGACGGGCCGACGACGATCCGCAACGTCGCGAACCTGCGCATCAAGGAGACCGATCGCCTCGCCGCTCTCGAGACCGAGCTGCGCAGGCTCGGTGCCGGCGCCGAAGCGGGTCCCGACTGGCTGCGCATCGAGCCCCGCCCGCTCCATGGCGCCGAGATCGAGACCTACGACGACCACCGCATGGCGATGGCCTTCGCCCTGGCGGGCCTGCGCGTCCCCGGCGTCGTCATCCTCGATCCCGGCTGCGTCTCGAAGACCTGGCCGGGCTATTTCGAGGCCTTCGGGCAGCTCTGACGCAGCCCTGGGCGCCCTGCCCCGGCGCAGCCGCGCGCCGACGCGCCCGCAGCAGGTCCGCCCCGGCCGTTCGTCTGCCCCCCCCGCCGCGACCGCTGCCCGACTTTTTTCGGGTCCGCCGTTGACACGCCACCCCGCGTGAAAATCCATCGTCCGTGCCCGGAAGCCGATCACGCCGCGAGAGCGAAGCGCTCGCAGCGCCGTCGGCGCAAACCCGGATCACGAGGAGGACGGAACCTTGGCGACCTACACTTTGACGCGACCCTCGGCCCTCAACCCCTGGCGGGGCCTGATGAGCGAGCTGCAGCGCGATCTGCACTCCGCCTTTCGAACGCCGGATGGTGTCTTCCAGGGAACGCGCGGGGTCTACCCGCTCGTGAATCTGCATGAGTCCGACGAGGGCTATGTCCTGACGGCCGAGCTGCCGGGCGTCTCGCCGGAGAACATCAGCGTCTCGATCGAGGGATCGACCGTGACCCTCTCGGGCGAGCGCAAGATCGAGTACCCGGTCGGCGAAGGCACGGCGGTCCACCGCCGCGAGCGCCCCGCCGGCAGCTTCCGGCGCGCCTTCGAGCTGCCGAGCGAGATCGATCTCGAGTCGGCGAAGGCTTCCCACAAGAACGGCGTGCTGACGCTGGTGCTCCCGAAGTCACCGGCGGCCCGCCCGCGCCAGATCGCGATCGAGACGCGCTGAAGACGGCGTCCATCGCAAGCATCGAGAGAGGAGAAGACATCATGACCACGACCGAAACCCGTGAGATCCAGCCGCGCGAGAAGGAGGTCCTCATGAGCGAGGATCCTCGCTCGGGGCTCGTCTTCCGACCCGACGTGGACATCCTCGAAGAACGGGATGCCTTCGTGATCCACGCCGACATGCCCGGCGCCAGCGAGGAGACCGTCGACGTCCAGCTCGAGAAGGGGCTCCTGACCCTCCAGGCCCGCCTGGCAGAGACGCCGGCCGCGAACCGGACGCTCTACGCCGAGTACCGCGATGGCAGCTACTACCGGGAGTTCCGCCTCTCGGACGACATCGATGCCGCGGCGGTCTCGGCGCGCATGAAGGACGGTGTCCTCGAGCTGCGCCTGCCGAAGAGCGTCTCGCGCCGGCCGCGCAAGATCATGGTCGAGGCGGCCTGACGGGATCACCTGAACCGATCGCCCAACCGATCGCGTTCCCCCTCGCGATCGAGCCCGGGCCCGGCGCCGCACACCGCAGCGCCGGGCCCTTCGCTTTTTCTCATGCGTGAGGCCGCGCGCCCGGGCGCTCTCGCGTGCCCTCATGCGCTTTCGAGCGCTTCCGAGCGCCGGCCCGCGCGCGATCCCTCCCGTCCGATCCGCGAATCCGTATACTGCGCGAGGACCGCCCTCCCCGACCCATCTGCCCGCGAGGATCCGCCCCTTCATGTGTGCAGTCCGCTCTTCCGCGAACGCCCCCGGCAATACGCCGGTCTTCGAGGCCCACGCCCTCGGCCAGTCGATCTGGCTCGACAACATCAGCCGCGACCTGCTGCTCTCGGGCGAGCTGCGCCGCTGGGTCTCGTCGGAAGGCATCCGCGGGGTGACCTCGAATCCCGCGATCTTCGAGAAGGCCATCGCGAAATCGAGCGACTATGACGCCGCCGCCCGGGCCCTCGTCGCCCAGGGCGCGAAGGACGCCCTCGACGTCTTCGAGCGCCTCGCGGTCGTCGACATCCAGCTCGGCTGCGACGTGCTCCGGCCGGTCTACGAGTCGAGCGGCGGGCGCGACGGCTTCGTCTCCCTCGAGGTCTCGCCGCATCTCGCGAACGATACGGCCGGCACCATCGCCGAGGCCCATCGCCTCGCGCAGGCCGTCTGCCGCGACAACCTGATGATCAAGGTCCCCGCGACCCCGGCCGGCATCCCCGCGATCCAGCAGCTGATCAGCGACGGGATGAACGTCAACGTCACGCTCCTGTTCGCCGTCGACGCCTATCAAAAGGTCCACGACGCCTACATGTCCGGCCTCGAAGCGCGGCATGCCCGCGGCGAATCCGTCTCGGGCATCGCGAGCGTCGCGAGCTTCTTCGTCTCGCGCATCGATGCGAGCGTCGCCGCTCAGATCGAGAAGGCCCTCGCCGCCGGCGCCTCCGACGCGCAGAAGCAGCGCTTCGCCGCGCTGAACGCGAAGGTCGCGATCGCGAACGCGAAGGTCGCCTACGCGCGCTTTCTCGAAGCGCTCGAGGCCCCGCGCTGGCAGGCCCTCGCGCAGGCCGGCGCCGATCCGCAGCGCGTGCTCTGGGCGAGCACGGGCACGAAGGACCCGGCCCTCCCGAAGACGCTCTACGTCGACGAGCTGATCGGCCGGCATACGGTGAATACGCTGCCCGACGCGACCCTCGCGGCCTTCCGCATCGAGGGCAAGGTCCGCGACGCCCTCGGCAGCGATCCGAAGCGCCTCGATCGCGAGGCCGCCACGGTCCTCGGCGAGCTCGCGGATCTCGGCATCTCCCTCGACGCGATCACCGACGACCTGCTGACGAAGGGCTGCGCGCTCTTCAGCGACGCCTTCGACGCCCTGCTGCATTCGGTCGAGACGAAGCGGCAGCAGGTCCTCGGCGGGCGGAAGGCCTAACGATGCAGTTCGCGCTCGGCGGGCATGCAGAAGCCGTCCGGGCCGCGCAGGCCCGCTGGCAGGCCGAGTCGTCGACGCGCCGCCTCTGGCAGCGCGACGCCGCGCTCTTCTCGAACGCCGACGAAGCCCGCTGGCTCGGCTGGCTCGAGCTCCCGACCGCGTCCGCCGAAGAAGCAATCGCGAGCCCGGCCCTCCGCGAAGCGATCGACGCCCATCCCGCCTACACCGCCGTCGTCCTCGGCATGGGCGGCTCGTCGCTCTGGCCGGACGTGCTGGGCCAGACCTTCGGCGGCGAGGCGCGGCAGCGCAGACTCCACGTCCTCGATTCGACCGTCCCCGACGCGATCGAGGCCTTCCTCGAGCGCGTCCCGGCCGAGCGCTGCCTCTTCTTCGTCTCCTCGAAATCCGGCTCGACGATCGAGCCGAACGCCCTCTTCGAGCTGATCCATGCGCGCCTCGCCGCGAAGCTCGGCGCCGAGGCCGCGAGCCGCCAGTTCGTCGCGATCACCGATCCCGGCTCCGCCCTCGAGGCCCGCGCCCGCGCCGCCGGCTTCCTCGGCATCGCCCTCGGCCGCGCCGACGTCGGCGGCCGTTTCTCCGCGCTCTCGCCCTTCGGCCTGCTGCCGGCCGCCGCGATGGGCCTCGATCCCGAGCTGCTGCGCGAGCGCGCGCGAAAGATGGCCGCCGATTGCGGCCCGGGCCTCCCCGCCGACGCGAACCCCGGCGTCGCCCTCGGCCTCGCCCTCGGCGTCCTCGCCCAGCGCGGCTGCGACAAGCTGACCCTCTCGCTCTCGCCCGCCATCGCGAGCTTCGGCGGCTGGATCGAGCAGCTCGTCGCCGAATCGACGGGCAAGCGCGGCCTCGGCATCCTCCCGATCGCGGACGAGCCGCTCGGCGCGCCGGACTGTTATGCGAACGACCGCGTCTTCGTCGATCTCGCCGTCGCCGGCGACGGCTCGGCGAGCGCCCGGGCCGCGCGCCTCGACGCCCTCGAGCAGGCCGGCCATCCGACGATCCGCCTCGCGCTCGCCGACGCCTACGACCTCGGCGCGGCGATCTTCCAGTGGGAGATCGCGACGGCCGTCGTCGGCGCCGTCCTCGGCGTCAATCCCTTCGACCAGCCCGACGTCGAGGCCGCCAAGATCGCCGCCCGCGAGCGGATGGCCGCGGCCGCCGCGCCCGGCGCCGGCGCGGCCGACGAACGCCCCGACCTCGAAGCCGCCGGCATGAAGCTCTTCGCGGCGACCGCCCTCGCGCCCGCCGCCCGCGCCGCCGCCGGCG
>CAZFKD010000413.1:0-4333 GCA_964519695.1 uncultured Spirochaetaceae bacterium | reverse complement strand
TCGCAGTGCTCGAAGTCGCTGCGCGTGAAGCTCCCCGTCATCTGCGCGGCGACCCACGCTTCGCCCGTCTTCTCCTGAGCGAGGGCGTTCGAGCGATAGCGGGAGCCGATCGCGGCGCGCAGCGATCGCGAATAGCCCGCCGGGAGATGATTGCCCTGCCCGCCGCCGCCGTAGTAGAAGATCGAATCGCCGCCGTGGCGCGATCGGATCGCGGCGAGTCGCTCGGCGACCTCGCGGATCGCGGTGTCCCAGTCGATCGGCTCGAAGCTTCCATCGGCGCGGCGGCGCATCGGCGTCAGGAGCCGGTCCGGATCGTTCTGGTAGTAGTCGAGCCGCGACGGCTTCTCGCACGCGTAGCCGGCCGAGCTCGGATGAGCCTTGTCGCCGCGGATGCGCTCGAATCGCCGGCCGTCCCGGCCGCCGAGCTCGATCTCGAGCCCGCAATTGCATTCGCAGAGGATGCAGGCGGTCGGTCGCCATTGCGGCGTGTGCGGGGCTTGCGACATGCGACGACCTCTTCATCGAAGACGGATCGACGAAGCCGGCTTCGTCGATCGCTCCGGGCGGGGCGTGTCGCCACGGTCGACGATCGCCCGGGCGGCCGCAATCGGTAGCGACGTGACTCGAAGTCGGGCGCGGGGATCGAAGGCCGTCGCGGGCCCGCTCAGACGAGCGGTGGAAGGCCCGCTCGGCGCAGGCCGCGATCGAGATCGGCGATCAGATCGTCGACGTGCTCGACGCCGACGGAGAGCCGGACGAGCCCGTCGAGGATGCCGACCTTTTCGCGCTCGGGGCGCGGGATGCTCGCATGCGTCATCGAGGCGGGATGATCGACCAACGATTCGATGCCGCCGAGGCTCTCGGCGAGGGCGAAGAGCTCGAGCCCCGAGACGAAATCCTTGGTCGTCTCCAGATCCGCATCGAGCTCGAGGGTCACGATGCCCGATCCGCCGCTCATCTGTCGCCGCGCGATCGCATGATGGGGATGCGACGGCAGGAAGGGATGCCGGACCCAGCGCACCGCCCGGCAGTCCTCGAGCCGCGTCGCGATCTCGAGCGCGTTCTCGTGGTGCTGGCGCATGCGGAGCGCGAGCGTCTTGACCCCGCGCGAGACGAGCCAGGCGTCGAAGGGCGAAGGATTCAGTCCGACGGCCTTCTGGGCGAAGATCATGCGCTCGTTCCACTCGGCGTCGTTCGTGACGACGACGCCGCCGAGGCTGTCGGAGTGCCCGTTGACGTATTTGGTGGTGCTCGAGAGCGAGAGCGTCGCGCCGAGATCGAGGGGGCGCTGGAAATAGGGCGAGGCGAATGTGTTGTCGACGAGCACGGGCGCCGCGACCTTCGCGGCCTCCGCCGAGATCGCCTCGAGATCGAGGATCTTGAGCATCGGATTGGTCGGCGATTCGAGCCAGACGAGCGCCGGCTTCGCCTGCCCGATCGCCCCGTAGCTCGCGGGATTCGCGAAGTCGACATAACGCACCGCGAGCCCGAACTTCTCGAACACCCGCGCGAAGATCCGGAACGTGCAGCCGTAGACGTTCTCCTCGGCGAGCACGAGATCGCCGGATTTCAGGCTCGAGAGCACCGCCGTGATCGCGGCCATGCCGCTGCCGAAGACCGTCGCGAAGCGGCCGTTCTCGAGGGAGGCGAGGGTCTCGCTGAGGCGCGTGAAGTTGGGATTGCCGGAGCGGGTGTAGTCGTAACCCCGCGTTTCGCCGGGGCGGATCTGGGCGAAGGTCGAGGTCGCGTAGATCGGCGCCATGACGGCTCCGGTCGCGGGCTCCGGCGCCTGGCCGACGTGAATTGCCCTCGTTTCGAAACGCATGGCTCCGGCCGCTCCCTGGTTCTCCGATCGCGCGCCGGCCCGATGCCCACCGCACCCGCCCGCCCGATCGCGGCGGCACGGTAGCGAACGACGCCCCTCGATCGTCGCAGCCCGCGCGGGCCGGGGGGACGAATTCGGGCGCCGATCGGGCGGTTCGGCCGGGCGCGAGCGCCGTGGCCGATCCGATCGAACGCGCCCCCCGCGCTGCGGATTTCTCTTCAAGACCTCGGGGACATGACCGATGAACCAGTGGCATTCGATCCGCAATCCGACCGAAGGACAACGGCAATCGGCCGCTCCCCGTCGATCGGGACCTCGAACCCGCGTGGGAGGGCTTCATGAAGGTGCCGTTCAGCCGTCCGAGCCTCGGCGCGTGCGAGGCTGAGGCGGTCGCCGAGGCCGTTCGCCAGGGCCGCACGGTCGGCAACGGCGAGATCGGCAAGCGGGTCGAGCGGCGCCTGGCCGAGCTGACGAGATCGCCGCACGCCTTGCTGACGCCGAGCGCGACGCAGGCGATGGACGTCGCCCTCTACGCCTTCGGGATCGGTCCCGGCGACGAGGTGCTCATGCCCTCGTTCGCGTTCGTCAGCCAGGCCAACGCAATCCTCGCCCGCGGAGCGCTCCCGGTCTTCTGCGAGATCGATCCCGAGACGCTGAACATGTGTCCTCTCGATGCGGAAGCGCGCATCACGCCGCGGACCCGCCTGATCATGCCGGTCCACTACGCCGGAATCGCCTGCGACCTCGACGCCTTCGAGGATCTCGCGAAGCGCAAGGGGCTGCTGCTCTTCGAGGACGCCGCCCAGGGGATCGGCAGCGCCCATCGCGATCGCCCCCTCGGAACGATCGGCGATGCCGGTTGTTATTCGTTCCACGAGACCAAAAACGCGACCTGCGGCGAGGGCGGCTGTCTCTTCGTCCGCGACGATCGAGTCGCCGCCGCCGCCGAGATCATCCGCGAGAAGGGCACCAATCGGCACGCCTTCCTGCGCGGCGAGGTCGACCGGTATACCTGGGTCGGCCCGGGCGGAAGCTACGTCCTGAGCGACGTCCTCGCAGCGCTCCTCGATGTCCAGCTCGATCGGCTGGAGGAGATCACGCACCGGCGCATGCAGATCTGGAACACCTACCACGCCGGCCTCGAGCAGCTCGAAAAGGACGGCATGCTCGTCCGCCCCCGGGTTCCCGGCTGGGCCCGCCACAACGCCCATATCTACGCGGTCCGCACCCGAACGCGCGGCCTGCGCGCCCATCTGCTCGCCGGTCTCGCGGCGCGCGGCATCTCCGCGACGTTCCATTTCCAGCCGCTCCACTGTGCGCCCTACGCGATCGAGCACATCGGTCCGCCGAGCCCTCTGCGCGTCACGGAGGCCGCGGCCGAGACGCTCGTCCGACTGCCGATCTACGCCGATCTCCCGCTGGCGGACGCCGAGCGGATCGTCGAAGCGGTCGACGAGCTCTGCAACGAATAGTTTCCCGGCCGACGTCGAACGGTCGGCCGAAGCGAGAGGAAATTCGATGAAGGAATCCTGGCAGCTCCTCTCGGCGGGCGAGCCCGCCGAGTTCGTGAGCGCGCTCGAGCGCGAGGCGCTGCGCCATCCGGCGGTGCACCACCCTTTCCTACGCTGCCTCGCGGATGGCGACGTCCCGGACGTCGTCTCGTCGCTGCGGGACTACGCGTTTCAGTACAGCTGCTACAGCCGCGAGTTCCCGACCTACCTGCTCTCGGTCATCGAGAACCTCGAATCCCCCGAACACCGCCGGATGCTGCTCGCGAACCTCGACGAGGAGCGCGGCGATCCGACCAGCGATCGACTCGACCGCATGCCCCATACGGAGCTATTCGTGCGCTTCCAGCGCGCGATCGGAATCGACGATCGCTACCGCAGCAGCCATCGCACGATGACGACCGTCAAGATCTGGCGCGATCTCGCGCTGCAGAAGAGCCGGTCCGACCAGGTCGGCGTCGCCCTCGGCGCCATCGGAATCGGAACCGAGTTCGTCGTGCCCACGATCTACGGCTACCTGCTCGACGCGATCCGCAAGCACACCGATCTCTCGAGCGACGACTACTACTTCTTCACGCTCCACGCGTCCTGCGACGAGCAGCACGCGGCCGACCTGCGCAGCATCACGGTCGACCTGTCGACCGGTGTCGACGAGCGCGAGGCAGTCCGATTCGGCGTCTTCTCGGCGCTCAACCTGCGCAAGGCGTTCTTCGACGTGATGCTCAGCCGGGCCCTGGAGCTCGAAGACGGAGAGGACGGACGTGCAGACTGAAGAGCTCTACGCCCGCAACGCCGGAGCCTGGAGCCGGACCCGGCCGACGAGCATTTCCGACTTCACGGGGCGACCCGCCGTCTACGAGCTGTGCGGTGACGTGAAGGGCGCGCGCGTCGTCGACCTCGGCTGCGGCGAGGGCTACTGCACGCGTGAGATGGCGCGGCGCGGCGCGCGGGAGACGCTCGGGATCGACCTCTCGGCCCGCATGATCGAGCTCGCTCGCGA
>CAZFKD010000412.1:0-4335 GCA_964519695.1 uncultured Spirochaetaceae bacterium | reverse complement strand
GGATCGTCCTGACGTCTTCCTGCGCGACTTCTTCGTGCCGCCCGCGCCGTCTTCCCGCCGCGACGCTCGCCGCTCGCCTTCGACCCGCGCGGACGCGTCATGCGCTCCTCCGCACGCAGCGGGTGATCCAGGGCTCGCCGATCTCGCGGGCGGCCATCGCCTGGACGGCGGCATAGGCGTCGTCGAAGCGGGCGACCTCGTCGGCGGGCAGCGTCGAGGTCCCCGGCGCGACGCTCGCGCTCGAGACGATGCCGTCGCAGACGAGCGCGCGCTTCAGGCAGGCGAGGGTCGGGCGCTTGCCCGAGGCGAGCGTCGTGCAGTCGCGAAACGCATCGGCGATCCGCTGCGCCTTGTCCATGCGCTCCACGTCGCCCGCGCGGCAGACCTGCCACGACCAGGCCCACTCGCGCGGCATCGCATTCGCGGGCCCGGAGACGACGCCGATCGGAAGCCCGCCCGCGCGGCGCCAGCGATCCCAGTGCTCGTGGATGACGCCGAAGATCCCCGGGCGGTAGGGCCGGAAGATGTCGAAGATCAGCTTCGCGTTCCCGATGTAGATGCCGAACTCGCCGCGATCCTTGAAGCTCGACGCCGCGCGCGTGTAGTTGCCGAGCACCTTGTCCGAGGCCGAGACCTTGATGCCGCGGACGAAGTCGAGCCGGCTCATCGCCTTGACCTGCTTCGTGCGGATGTGCGGGACCTTCGGATCGACGGCGATGTCGGCGTTGTCGTAGAGATAGACGGGAATGTGGCGCGCCCGGGCGTCGAGCAGATCGGCGACGTCGCGCAGCAGGAAGCGCACGGGATCCTGCACGCCCTGGATCGAGAGCGGCGCGATGACGGCCGCGTCGGCGCCGCATTCGAGGGCGAACTCGAGATTCGCGAGGGTCTCGTGGGCGGTCGGCGCCGTCACCCCGGCCCAGTGCTCGACGCCGTCGGCGTCCATCGCCGTCAGCTGGCGATTGGTCTTGGCGACCTCTTCGGCGCAGATGCGGATCACCGCCTGACGCGTGTCGTTGTCGATCTTGTCCCATTCGCCGGTCGTGCCGGCGGAGAAGATGATGTCGGCCCCCGCGCCCTCCTGGACGACGTGGCGCACGAGCGCGCGCTGGTCGGCCTCGAGGAGCGAGCCCTCGTCGTCGAGGATCGTGAGGACCGGAACGGAGAGTCCCGGCTTCGGCCTGGCCTGCTCAACGCTGCGAATCGCAAAGCCCTCCGCGCCTTCTGCGCGGGGCAGATCATAGCGGCACGTTCGCCGCGAACGGGAGGTCCTGCGGCGACGATGGTCGTCAGAGCGTCTCGAAGAACCAGCTCATCTTGACGCCGAGCGCGGCGGCGAGCTTGTACATCGTCGACATCGAAGCGGCGCTCTTGCCGAGCTCGATCTGGGAGATCAGGCTGACCGAGAGGCCGGTGCGATTGGCGAGCTGCTTGAGGGTCAGCCCGACTTCGTGGCGGCGGCTGCGGATGCGCGTCCCGATCTCGCCGTTGAGGCGCGATTCGAGGTCGACGACCAGACCGCGATCGCGGATCGCCTCCTTCACGACGGCGAGCACTTCCTCCGGCTCGATCGGCTTCTGGAGGAAATGGAAGGCCTGGTGCTTCATCGTTTCGACCGCGAGCTCGACCGACGCCGTGCTGCTGGTGGCGATCACGCAGAGATCCCGGTCGAGGGCGCGCAGGGCCGCGAGGGCTTCGCGGCCGCCCGTCCCCGGCGATACGTCGAGCACGACGAGCTGGATGCGATGGGTCCGGAGCTCTTCGCAGGCCTGCGCCGGGTCCGACACGCAGACGACGCCCCAGCCCTCGCCCGTGAGCACCTCTTTCAGCGCCTGCTGCGCCTCCATTTCACGATCGACGACGAGGACGTTCAGAATCTGCTGGCTCGCCATCGCTTCCATCCCGTTCGAACCCTCGACCCGCTCCGCCCGGGCACCGTCCCGTGCGCGGCCAGCCCGCATGGGCCGGTGACGTCTGCGGATCGGGCAGGCCGGGACGATGCCCACGACCTGCACACGACTTGCCGCCCCCATCGGGCATTTCGCCGAGGGGCCTGAGGGTTTTCTCGGAATTCGTCGGGTTTTCCGCTGAGGCTTCAGACCGGGAGCCGGCCGGAGGCGCCGATCGGTCGAAAGCCCTTCGGCGGCGGAGCCTCCGCGGCGCGCCCAGCGACCGGCGAGAGCCGGCCGCGCTCAGGGATTCGTCGGGGCAGCCGGCGCCGGGACGTCCATGGAGGAGCGGCCGGCGGGGTCCTGCGGATCGGTCGGCGCATCGAGCCAGGCCGGATTGAAGGCCTGGGGATTCGCGTTCACCCGGATCGCACGCTGGACGTCGAAATGAATCGGCTCTTGGCCGGCCTCCTGGATCTCCAGCCAGGCCGGGACCATCAGCCGCTCGAAACGCACGAGCGGCCCGAGCTGGAGCGTCTCGCCGCTGGCGCGATCGATGCGCTGGATCTGGAGCGATTCGATGTCGACCCAGAGCCGGGCGACCGGGCCCGTCTCGGCGAAGGGCGACGCAAAGGCCAGCTCGTCGGAGACCGCGTCGGGCTCGTCCGATCCTGCGGATTCCCCGACGCCCGAATCGACCCGATCCCCCTCGTCGGAGACCGCAGTACGGCGCAGCTCGGGCGCCGCGAGCTCCGGATCGCCGAAGACATAACAGTCGAGCTCGCCGCAGGGCGCGACGCCGATCCAGCGACTGTCGATCCCGAACGACGTCAGGGCGACGCGCAGCGTCTCCAGCGAGGAGGGCTGGAGCAGAAAGATGGGCTGGAGCATCGGCTGCGGGTCGGGCAGGGGCTCGCCGTCCTTGGCCGCGAGCAGCTCGGATCCCGACAGCAGATAGCGATCGACGCGCCCGGAGCCGCCGCGCAGCTCGAGGCGTGCGAGCCCGCTCGGATGGCTGACGAGCTGCCCCGTCGCGATCGCCTCGCGATCGCCGATGCGCAGCACGAGGTCGAGCTGGAACGCCTGGGTCCGCCCCGAGCTCGCGTTCGCCTGCGCGACGCCGGCGAGCGCGCGATCTGGCTTCGGCACGAACGCACCGGCTTCCCGGGGCGCGAGACCGGCAGTCCCCGCAAGCGCGAGCGCGAGAGCGCTCGCGAGGAAGTGACCCTTCGCGAGCCGGCGAGCCCGCACGCCCGAGTCGGCCCGGCCCGCCGCGCGAACGGCGAAGCCGCGCTCGGTGCGCATCAGGCGCGGCGCGACGAATCCCCTCACGCCCGCTGGCCCGCGAGTCGCGTCGCGCCCGCATAACGTGCGCGCGCGCCCAGCTCGGCCTCGATGCGCAGGAGCTGGTTGTATTTGCAGATCCGATCCGTTCGGCACAATGACCCCGTCTTGATCTGCCCCGTCGAGGCCCCGACCGCGAGATCCGCGATCGTCGTGTCCTCGGTCTCCCCCGAGCGATGCGAGCTGACCGATCCGAAGCCCGCCGCATCCGCCATCCGGATCGCCTCGAGCGTCTCCGAGAGCGTCCCGATCTGGTTCAGCTTGATCAGGATCGCGTTCGCGGTCTTCTCGTCGATGCCGCGCTTCAAGATTGCGGGATTGGTCACGAAGAGGTCGTCTCCGACGAGCTGGCAGCGATCTCCGAGCCGCTCCGTCATGAGCTTCCAGCCGGTCCAATCGTCCTCGGCGAGGCCGTCCTCGATCGAGACGATCGGATAACGCGAGACCCAATCCGCCCAGAACTCGACCATGCCCTTCGAATCGAGCTTCCGGCCCTCGCCGACGAGATGATATTCGCCCTTCGAGTAGAACTCGCTCGAGGCGGGATCGAGGGCGATCGAAATGTCCTTGCCCGCCGTGTAGCCCGCGCGATCGATGGCCTGCAGGATCAGCTCGAGCGCTTCGACGTTGCTCTTCAGGTTGGGCGCGAAGCCGCCCTCGTCGCCGACCGCCGTCGAATAGCTCTTCTCGCGCAGCACGGTCTTCAGAGTATGGAAAACCTCCGCGCCCCAGCGCAGCGCTTCCGCGAAGCTCGGCGCCCCGAGCGGATAGAGCATGAACTCCTGGATGTCGACGTTGTTGTCGGCATGGGCGCCGCCGTTGAGCACGTTCATCATCGGCGCCGGCAGCAGCGTCGCGCCGTCTCCGCCGAGAAAGCGGTAGAGGGGCTGGCCGCTCGCTGCCGCCGCCGCATGCGCCGCGGCGAGGGACACGCCGAGCACCGCGTTGGCGCCGAGGCGCGACTTCGTCGGCGTACCGTCGAGGGCGATCAGCAGCTCGTCGAGGGCCGCCTGCTCGGCGAGCCCCGCGAGCGGCCGACCGGCCACCGCCTTCGCAATCTCGCCGTTGACGAAAGCGACCGCTTTGCGGACGCCCTTGCCGA
>CAZFKD010000411.1:0-4358 GCA_964519695.1 uncultured Spirochaetaceae bacterium | reverse complement strand
TTTGCGGACGAGCCGCAGCGTCGTGTCGACGTACTCGATCGCGAGCCGCTGGACCTCCATACGCGATAGCCGCTCGCCGAACACCGCGAGCGAGTTGTTCGAGACGAGCTTCATCGCCAGCCGCGTGCGCGGTCCGCCGTCGTCGCGTTCTTCCGAGATCGTGAGAGTCTGGTCGAAGCGCATCGAGCCGATCGATAAGCGGCCGAAGAGGCGCTCCCTTCCCTCCGCGCGAAGGAGCTCTTCGGTCAGGACGAGCGGGATGCCTGCCAGGCGGAAACGCCAGCGCGTCGATCGGATCGGCTCGACGGGAGGGCTGGCGGCGGGCAGGCGGATCGATCTGCGCCGCGGCGCGTCGCTGCGCGGCGCATCGATCGCTCCGGCGATGCGATCGTCCCAGAGCGGGCGCTGCGAGGGTTCGGCGACGACGTGCCAGACGCGTCCGCCCGTCGCATCGATCGTCGCCGCGAGAGCCACCGTGATCAAACGACGATTCCCCCCGGCCGTGAGCATGCGCCGCGCGAGGGGCGAACGCAATCCCGATCCGTCCGGGGTGCATGAAGCCGTTGCTATTCTGATTCCGTCCAGGCGGTTGCGCGGTCCCGGCCGGCCTGCTTCGAGCGGTAGAGCGCGTGATCTGCGCGCTCGACGACATCCTGCCACGCCAGCTGATGGGCGGTTTCACGGGTGGCGACGTCGGTATATCCCATGGACACCGTCACGTGTCGAGCCGTCGGCGATGCCGGATGCGGGATCGCACGCGCGGCGATGGCGGCTCGGATCCGATCGGTCACGAGCGCGGCGCCGGAGGCGTCGGTCTCGGGCAACAGGATCAGGAACTCCTCCCCGCCGTAGCGGTAGACCGAGTCGGACGTGCGGATCGCATCGCGGAAGCAGCTGCCGACGCGTCGGATGACGCCGTCTCCGGCCGGATGGCCCTGGGTGTCGTTGTAGAGCTTGAAATGGTCGATGTCGAGCAGGATGACGGCGTACGGATGGCCGTGGCGGCGCGCGATCGCATGCAGCTCGTCGATCCGCTCGGCCATCGCGCGGCGGTTCAGCAGGCCGGTCAAGCTGTCCTGGCGGGTGAGCTCCTCGAGCCGGGCGTTCGCGGCCTGCAGCTCCGTCGTGCGCGCGAGGACGGCCTCCTCGAGGTCGCGTCCGCGCTTTTCGAGGTCGGCGTTCGTCGCGCCCTGGAGCTCGGTGATGTTCAGGATGCCGGCGAGCTGGTTCTTGTCGTCGACGATCGGTACGCGTCGGAACCCCCGCTCTTTCATGATGCGAACGACCTCGCCCATCGGCGCGGACTCGTTCAGCGTGTGGACCGGCGAGGTCATTACGTCGCTGGCCCGAGTCGCGGAATGGTCGGCACCTTCGAAGATGCGGGCGAGGACGACGATGACGTCCCGTTCGGTGATCAAACCGACGGGTACGCCGTCCTCGCAGACGACGAAGGCGCTCTGCATCCGGTCGGCCATGCGGCGGACGACCTCGGCGAGCTGCGTCTCCGGCTCGCCCGACAGGGCCTGGCGGTTCATGAAGGCGGAGATCGGTTGGTCGAACATGTCGAATCGGGTGCTTTTGTTCTCTCGCGGGAGCGGATGGCGCCGGCCGGGACCGCTCGGCTGCCCTGCCGATCCTTTCATCGGGCGGAGACGGGGCCGAACTTCACGTCTTCGAGGCTCGCGAGGGATCGACCGGAGGCGCGCTCGGGGGAAGACCGGAAGGGCGGCGGCCGCTCGCGTGTCAGACGCGAAGGCTGATGCGTACTCCGACCCCGCTCCGCGTCGGAGTCCGATAGGTGGCGAAGCCGGCAGCGCGCTCATCGGCGCGCTCGTCGATGGCGCCGCGACCGTCGCTCGCGCCCTCGGCGATCTCCCCAGGGACACTGGACGTCGGCGCATCGACGCGGTCCGTGCCGGGTCGATCGTTTCGCCGAGGCGCTTCGCCGAGGTCGATCGGAGCGCGCGCGAGACGCTTCGCCGTCTCGGAGAGCGACAGGCGCACGTCCGATTCGACGCTCGCCGGGCGGCGTAACCCGCGCTCCTCGGCCTCGCCGTTCGCGGGCTCGGCTCGCGAGCGCGTCTGCTCCGTGCTCCGAGCGGAGTCGATCCTCGAGACCATGGCGGGAATCTCCGGTCCGGGTGCGGCTGCTTCGGCGCGCCCGACGATGATCCTCCATCGCCCGTCGCGGCGCGGACTTGAGGGCTCGCATGCGTTCGCGTGCTAGGCCGGACCCGGGTCGCGCGGCGGGGTCTTCGCGGATGTGGCCGCGTGTTCCTCTGCGGCCGATCCCGTCGCCAGCCCGGCCAGGAAATCTTCGAGGCAGTCGAGCAGCTGCTCGGGCCGGTCGACCGGCACGTGGTGTCCGGCGTCGGGGATCTCGACGAAGCGAGCGTTCGCTACCTCGGCGACGAAGCTCCGCGCCGCCTCGGGCGTGAGCAGCGTGCTCTCGCTTCCCCGGACGAGCAGCGTCGGGCAGCGCACGAGCCCGAGGTCGGGGCGCGGCCTCGAAGGCAGGGCGAACCAGGCGGGATCGAACTTGTATCCGAACCTTCCGTCCGGCTCCTCACGCACCGAATGCGCGCCGATCGCCGCACGCAGCGCCTCGCTCGCATGACTCGATTCGGGCAGGAAACGGAACCGTTCGATCGCCTCGGCCCGCGTTCGGTACGTGCGCCGGAGCGAGAGGGCGAGGCGCGCGCGACGTCCAGTCGCGGCGGGCCCCCCGCGCGCGAGGTCGACGAGCGCGATCGCGCGCGTCGCGTCATGACGACTCGCGTGCTCGAGGGCGACGGCGGCACCGAGCGAATGGCCGATCAGGATCAGGTCTTCGCGCGCGAGCCAGGCAGCCATGCCCTCGAGATCGTCGTCGAAGGCGCCGACGCGGCGGGATTCCGGGTACTGCGAATCGCCATGGCCCCGGAAGTCGAGCGCATAGACGGGATGGCACTCGGCGAGCCGACCGGCGAGATGATCCCACCAATGAGCGTTGGCGCCGCCTCCATGCAGCAGCACGATGGGCGATCCGGCGCGATCGCCGCAGTCCGCGACGGCGCGCCAGACGAGCGCGTGCAATCGGACGCCGTCCTTCGTATCGAAGTGCTCTGATCGGGGCGAAGCGGGGCGCATTCGGGGGTCGGGTTCGGTCCCCTGCCCGCGATCGGCGGGCGGGCGGCGTGAAGGAGTCGGGTCGGAGACGCGCCGGAAGGCTCGATTTCGGCCGCCCGGAGCCGGCGGCAGGATACGGAATCCCGCCTCGGAGCCTACCGGGCGCCGCCTTCGCGCAGCATCGGTCGCAGCCTAAACCCGCGAGTTCGCCATTTACAGGCCAAAATGAGGCCATTTTTGATTGACACGGGGACCGAAACGTTTATGATCGCGCCGTTCGAGCAGGGGTACGACCTGCGGAACGAGCCATGGGGGGCCCGTAGAACGGCCGAATTCGATGTTTCGGGTTCGGTGTTCGGCGGGCGATCTGAATCAATCGATCCGGTCAAGGGATCCAGATTGAGCGATGCAGATTGAGGAGCTCTCGAAGAGCTTCCGAGAGGGAGGACGCCAGCGATGGCAGCCAAGAAGAAGAAGGCGGCGGGATCGGCGAAGAAGGCGAAGACGGGCGATCTGATCATTTCGAAGTCGCGCGTCAAGGCGGCGACCAAGAAGTGCAACGTCGGCAGCGAGTTCTACGGAGCGCTCGACGCGACCGTCCGGAACCTGATCAAGGGTGCGGAAGAGCGCGCCATGGGCAACAAGCGCAAGACGCTGAAGGCCGTCGACCTCTAGCCACGAGTCGTCGAAGCCTTGCGAGGGAAGGATCGCCGCGCCGCGGCGGGTCCGACCTGACGGGGCCCGCCAGCGCGATGCCGGCGGGCCCCGCTGCATTCCGGCGTCTGCTTCTCGGTACGGGCCGAAGCCAGGCCATTGCGCGCCCTGGTCGTCAGGCCTCGTCGTCCGAATCGGCGTCTTCGATCCCTTCTTCCGCATCGATCGGATCCGGCAGCGCCGTCTTCCGATCGAGATTCACGCCGACCCGGAACAAGCGCTCGAGCGACGCCCTTCGGAGGACTTCGTCGAGCGGGAGACCGTGTTCTCGCGCGAGCAGCTCGAGTCCCTCGCTGGCATGGCGGGTCGCCTTCTCGATCGCACGCGGAAGCGATTCGGGGTCGCCGAGCGCCATCCGATCCGCGACGGCGATGTGATTCGCGAGGGCGATCAGGGCATGAAAGACGCCGCCGCGCTCTTCCGCGGCGAGCTCGCGGATGGCGCGGAAGAGCGCCCGCTCTTCCGTTTTCGCGGCGGGCAGCGTCGACGTCCAGGCGGGCAGTCCGAATCCCTCGAGGTCGAGGACGGGCGGCTCC
>CAZFKD010000410.1:3955-4361 GCA_964519695.1 uncultured Spirochaetaceae bacterium | reverse complement strand
TGCCCGGCCCTTTAAAGCCGATCAGTTCCCATGTGTTAGCCTGCCCCTGACCTGCCCTTGAAATCCTGATCCAGTCCGAGTGAGTGTCTTTGGGGTACAAGGTACCCAAGGAGCTCACGATGAAGCGGAAACGGCATGGGACCGACGAGGTGATCCGGAAGCTGCGCGAGGCCGAGGCGATGGAGGCCGCGGGGGCCTCGCGGGCCGAGGTCTTGCAGAAGTTAGGTGTCAGCGAGCAGACGCTGCTGCGCTGGCGCAAGCAGTTCCGGGGCATGGGCGACGACCAGATCAAGCGGCTCAAGGCCCTCGAAGAAGAGAACCGGCGGCTGAAGAAGGCCGTGGCCGACCTCGTCCTGGACAAGCAGATCATCGAGGAGGTGATCAAGGGAAAAGACTGAGCCCGGCG
>CAZFKD010000410.1:0-3945 GCA_964519695.1 uncultured Spirochaetaceae bacterium | reverse complement strand
GCCATGGCGCAGATGTTCGGCTATGCCTCGCCAGCGGCCATGCGCGAGGGCGTGCAACGCGCGATGCGCACGCTGGGCGTCTCGCAGCGGCGCGCCTGCACGGCCGCCGGGCAACCTCGTTCGACGCAACGGTTCACGCCGAGCAAGCCGGACACCGACCGGCCGCTGGTCGGCGCGATGCTGGCGTTGGCGCAGCGGCATCCGCGCTACGGCTATCGGAGGATCCACGCGATGCTGAGACACGAGGGCTTCCGGGTCGGGCGCGACCGCGTGCATCGGCTGTGGCGTCTGCACCGCCTGCGCGTGCCGCGGCGGACGATCCAGCGAAGGCGCCTGGGATCGGCGGAAAACGGCGTGATTCGACGCCGCGCCGAGCGGATCGACCACGTGTGGACCTACGACTTCGTGAGCGACCAGACGGCCGATGGGCGTCGGTTGAAGATCCTGACGGTCGAGGACGAGTTCACACGCGAATGCCTGGCGATGGAGGCCGGGCGCAGCATCACGAGCCGCGAGAGGCCGAGACCGAAGGCGAAGCCGCTCCAGACCTCGGGATCGATCCCGCCGGCGCGCAGCACGTTCGGATGCACGAGCCCGCACGGCAGCAGCTCGATCCAGGTCGTGCGTTTGCAGACGCTGCAGCCCTCCGTGCAGAAGGGGCAGCGCGCATCGAGCTCGAAACCGGGCTCGACGAAGGGGAAATGCCCGGGCCGCAGCCGGACTTCGAGATCCCGGCCGAACATCCCGCGCAGCAGCGTCTTCATGGCACCGATCAGATGCGCGACGGAGACGTCCTTGCCGACGACGAGGCCTTCCATCTGGTAGAAGGTGTGGTCGTGGGAGGCGTCGGTCGTCTCCTGGCGGAAGACGCGGCCGGGGGCGATCACGCGGAAGGGCGGCGTGCGCTTCTCCATCGCCCGGACCTGGACCGGCGAAGTATGCGTGCGCAGGACGAGGCGGCCCGCGTCGTCGCAGTAGAAGGTGTCCTGGGAATCGCGGGCGGGATGGTCCTTCGAGATGTTCAGCGCTTCGAAGTTGTAGTGGTCGAGCTCGACCTCGGGGCCGTCGAGGACCTCGTAGCCCATCGAAGCGAACAGATCCTCGAGCTCGCGGGTCACCTGCGTGATCGGATGCAGTCCGCCGCGCAGCGGGCGCGGGGGCGGCAGCGTCGGATCGAAATCCTGGGCCTGGCGGGCGGCGTCGAGCTTCGTGCTCGCGAGGGCGGCGGCGCGTTCGTCGAAGATCGCCTGGAGCGCCTGCTTGAGGTCGTTGGCGCGCTGGCCCTGGGCCTTGCGCTCCTCGGGCGGCAGCTTCGGGATCTCGGCGAGCAGCGCGGCGACGGCGCCCTTCTTGCCGAGGTACTCGCGCTCGAGCTCCTTCAGGGCCGCGGCGTCCGCGCACGCGGAGGTGCGCTCGCGCGCCCGCTGGAGGGTGTCTTCGGCGCTCATCCCCGCTTCGTTCCTCTCGTTCTCTTTCTCTGCGTTCTCTGCGTTCTCTGCGTTCGGTGCGCTCGCTGCGGAGCGTGCATTCGGCCCGATCGGCTCGGCGGCCCCGGCGCGGCCTCGACGCCGACGCGCGAGCGCAGGCACGGCCGACGCGTCCCTGGAGCCTAAGTCGGCCGAGCTTACCGAATCGATCTGTCCCGGGCGCCCGCTCGCCCGACGAGATCGCCCGACGAGAAAAGTCCCCCGAAGCCCGGCCGCCGGGCCAGCGCCGATCGCTATCGTGCCGGCGGAGGCGATCCATGGCCCTTGCCCTCGCGAGCGAGCGCACGTTCCGGGAGCGCGGACCGGGTGCAGGCCTGGGGATCGCCGCGATCCTCGCGGTGCTGGGACTCGGACGGCTCGGCGTCTTCGAAGCGGCGGAGCTCGCCGTCGCCGATCGGCTCCGGCCGGCCGCGCAGGCGGCGAACGCGAGCGCGCCGCCGCCCGTCGTGCTCGTCTCCCTCGGCGAAGAGGATTTCGAGCGCCACGGCTATCCGATCCCCGACGCGATCCTGGCGCGCGCGCTCGAAGTCCTGTGCGCCGGGGGCGCGAGCGCGATCGGCCTCGATCTCTACCGGACCGGCCCGGCGAGCCGTGATCCCGAGGATCTCGCGGGCTGGAACGCCTTGCGCTCCGTCATCGAGCAGAGTCCGCAGATCGTGGTCACCGAGCTGCTGCCCGTCTTCGCTGCGCCCGGCCTCGCCTCTGCTCCCGCCCTGCGCGCCCCCGCCTTCGTGTCCCCCGAACAGGTTGGCTTCAACAACATCCTGTTCGATCCCGGCCGCGTCGTGCGGCGCGGCTATCTCTACGCCTGGGACGACGAGGGCGCGCCCCACGTCTCCTTCGCGCTCCGCCTCGCGAGTCGCCACCTCGCGCTGCGCGGCATCGCCGTCGTGCCCGATCCCGCGGACAGCGAGGGGATCCGCATCGGCGAGACGGCCCTGCCGCCCGTCGCGCGGGATTTCGGGGCCTACGTCGATCTCGATGCGGGCGGCTATCAGATCCCTCTCGACTTCGTCCGCTCACCGAACGATTTCGAGAGCCTTCCCTTCGCGGACCTGCTCGCGGGCCGCGTGCCCGACGCGGCGATCCGCGATCGCGTCGTCATCGTCGGGACGGATGCGCCGAGCGTGAAGGACGATTTCGTTTCGCCGTCGGGGTCGGGGCTGGGCGCATCGGCGAGCGTGAAGGGCCACCGTCTCCATGCCCAGCTCGTCGACCAGCTGATCCGTGCGGGCCGGGAGGGCGATCGTCCCCTCGCGAGTCTTTCGAACGCAGCGGAGACGCTGATCACGCTCGGGTTCGGGCTCGTCGCGGTCGCGCTCGCGGCGGGGCTCGGCGCGCTCGCGGGCATCGTGCCCGCGCTGATCGCGGGACTCGCGGTGCCCTTCGCCCTGGCCGGGCTCGCCTTCGCGCAGGGCGTCTGGATCCCGAGCGTCCTGCCGGCTCTCGCCTGGGGCGCCGGGGGCGGCTTCGCCCTCGGACTGCGGATGCGGGCCGAAGCGCGCGCCGGGCGCCAGCTCGCTGCGCTGTTCCGGCGCTTCTCGTCGAGCGCCGTCGCCGACGAGCTCTGGCGCCAGCGCGACGTGATCATGCAGGACGGCCGGCCGCGCCCGCAGCGCGTCGTCTTGACGGCCCTGATCGCCGATCTCGAGGGCTTCACGGGCGCGGCGGAAAAGCTCGAGCCCGAACGGCTGCTCGACTGGATCGACGGCTATCTCGCGGCGATGACCCGGGTCATCGAGGACCACGGCGGTCATGTCGACGACTACGCCGGCGACGGCATCAAGGCGAATTTCGGGGTTCCGATCCCGAGCGAGAGCGAGTCGGACCGGGCGCGCGACGCGCGGCAGGCGGTGGCCTGTGCCCTGGCGATGGGGAGGGCGCTCGCGGACTGCCATCGGGACTGGTCGGCCCGGGGCCTGCCGCTGGCGCGTCAGCGGATCGGGATCTTCACCGGGCCGGCCGTCGTCGGCGCAGTCGGCAGCGAAGCCCGGATGAAGTACGCCTCCGTGGGCGACACGATCAACCTGGCCGCCCGGCTCGAGGCCTTCGCCGCGCCGCCGGAGGCGGGGATCGACGACGGACCGCAGCGCATCCTGATCGGGGAGTCGACGCGGCGACGTCTCGGCGAGGCCTTCGCCGTCGAGGATCTCGGCGCCCACGCCGTGAAGGGGCGCAGCGATCCGATCCGCATCTTTCACATGATCGGCGAACGCGCCGGGACGGCGCGGGAGGAACGGGCATGACGCATGGACGGATTCTCCGGATCGCGGTGCGGCCGGCGGGGCGGGGGATCGCGCGGCTGCTCGCAGGGGCACTGCTCGTGTCGTTCGGAGTCGGTCGGCCGGTCCTGGCCGTGGAGCAGGGCGGGTCGCAGCCGGCGGCTGTCGGCGGCCAGATCCGCGCGAGCGATCCAGCCGGGGATGTCCCCGAAGTGCAGCGTGCCGAAGGCGTTCCT
>CAZFKD010000409.1:3566-4366 GCA_964519695.1 uncultured Spirochaetaceae bacterium | reverse complement strand
GCGCGGCTCGATCGTCGCCGGCGGAGCAATGGTGCGCGAGGGGAGCGTCTTTGCGCCCGGCTCGATCATCGCGGGCGTGCCCGCGAAGCAGATCGCCGAGCGGGACGCCGCCCGCGCGAATCGCATGAACGCCTGGCAGTACCACTGGAACGCAGCGGCCTATCGGCGCGGCGAGTATCGATCGTGGACCGGCCCGGACTACGAGGCATGGCTGCGCGAGATCGCCGAGAAGATCGAGCGCGACGAGGATCTCCTCGCGGCGCCGCGCGGCGCTCTCGTGTCAGGCTCCTAGCCCCTTTCTTCCAGAACGGGCCAGAAATCGACGATCCGCCCGCCGCGAACGACCGCGAGATCCCCGAACTGCAGCATCACCGATTCGCTCTGGGTCGGCCGGTAGAAGACGTAGCCGTCGACCTCGAGCGCGACGGAGCGTGCGCCATTCAGCATCTCCTGGTTCGAGCTGCGCCCGAAGACCGGATTCTCCGAGAGCCCGGGCGGCGAGACGGGCCGCGCCTTCCAGCTGCCGCCGTAGACGAAGAAGGTGCGCGCGCGATTGGGATCCCAGAGCGACCAGAGCGCGTTCAGCGGACCGAGCCCCGGGAGCGAGAGCCCTTCGGCGGCTTTCAGGACCGGCGTCGCGATGTAGATCGCCGGCACGTGGGGCTCGAGGATCGGCAGGTCGAAGTCGAGGGGCTTCACGAGCCCGGACCCGACCGCGAGCTCGCTCGCGATCCCGTCGACATCGCTCCAGAGACGGTAGGTCGGGCTGCCGGCGGCATTCAGCGTCGGGCCGGCGCCTT
>CAZFKD010000409.1:2337-3547 GCA_964519695.1 uncultured Spirochaetaceae bacterium | reverse complement strand
GCTCGATCCGGGGATCCGCGTCGGCGGCGGCGAGCAGGCGCGCGAGCTCGGCCGGATCGGAGAGACCGCCCCGGTGGAGTCCGACGTCGATCTCGACGTTGATCCGCAGACGCAGGTCCCGGCTTTGCGCGAGCTCCCGATACTGCCGGAGGCGTTCGGGCGTATCGATCAGCCACTGCAGCTGGCGGGCCGGATCGAAGGGCCCGGGCTCGAGGGCGCGGTAGAAGCGGTCCGCGGCGACGACGGGCATCGGCTTGCCGAGCAGGACGTCGGTCCCGGGCAGATCACGGGCGACCTGGCTCAGAAAGGGTTGGTGGAAGGACATCAGTCGCGTCGTCCCGGCGCGCTGCATCGCGTGGTCCAGCAGGCGCGGACTCGGCAGCGATTTGGCGACGACCCGCAGCGGCCGGGCGCCGAGCTCGCGCACGACCGTATCGACGTTGCGATCGAAGCGATCGAGATCGACCAGCATCGTCGGGCGCGCGAGGCCGTGATCCCGGAGCGAACGCTCGAGCTGGGCGAAATAGCTCGGGTGTCCCCCCTCGCCACGGCTCGCCGGTCGGGATGCCCAAAGCGCGAAGCCCGCCGCGCTACAGGCCGCCGCGAAGAGGAATTGCCGCCGATTCACCGCCGCCGTTCCCCATCCTCTCGGCCCGCTCCGTCAGCGCGACGCCGCCGAGATCCCGCGGAAGATCAGGTCGACGGCCTGGTGGATCGACGCCCTGCACGCCTCGTCCTTGACCATGCCGTTGGCCCAGGGGATCCGGGCGCCATGGGTCACATGGAAGAGAACCCGCGCCGCCTCGAGCACATCGACGTCCTTCGCGAGGTCGTTCTTCATGCGGCCGCGCTGGAGGATCTCCATCAGGAGTCCGATCGTGCGGTCGTAGAGCTGGAGCACCCGGCGGGCCACCCGGGCCTCCGTCTTCGTGGTCGCGCGCAGGGCGATCGTCGTGAGATCCCGATCGGCGACGAAGAGCTCGTGCTGCACGTCGAGAAAATCGCGTAACCGGTCGGCCGTCGGACGATTTCGATCATCCTTCGCGCGAAATCGCGTCCACGCCTCCTCCTGCAGCTCGAAGAGCTCCTCGATCAGCAGCTCTTCCTTGCTCTGGACGTGACGGTAAATGGAGCTCGCGCCCATGCCCGCGCGCTCGCCGATCGCACGCAGGGTCGCGCCGTCGAAGCCCCGCTCGGCGAAGAGCGCGCG
>CAZFKD010000409.1:0-2327 GCA_964519695.1 uncultured Spirochaetaceae bacterium | reverse complement strand
CGGATCCGCGCCCGACTCCTTCGACCGCGAGCGAGTCGCCCGTCGTCGGGCCGCAGCCGCGGCCGAGGCGGCGTCGCGTTCGTGGTCGCGGGCGCCGGCAGGCCGCTGCTCTGACCGGACGATCCCGCGTTCGTGGATCCCGCCGGCGCCGGCCCGCTCGCACTCGATTGCGCGGCGCGCGGGGGCGCGGAGGCGATGCTCGTCGGCGGCGAAAGAGGCGTACTCATGGCGCGACTTCCGATCGGGCAGCTCGGACGCCCCGATCGTTGGGGAGGAAGACTTCGGGCGCGGCGCGGCGGCCCTCATCATTGCATAGATCCGGTCACTCGCCAGACGATCGGGCCCGGTCCGCGCGCTCGAGACGCCAGCACGAAACACCGAGCGGTGCGAGCTCGCCGCGCACCTCGAAGCCATGGGCACGATAGAACGCGACGCTCTCGGGCCGATCGGACTCGAGGTAGATCGGAGCGGGCGCCTCGGCAGCGAGGGCCACGAGTGTCTCCACCAGGCACCCCCCGAGCCCGCGGCCCCGTTCGTCCGGAACGATGCCCAGCACGGCGACATACCAATGCGGCTCGATCGGGTGCTCGCGTCGGAGCGCTTCCGTCACGCTGCCCCACTGATCCATCGCCCGCGCGCCCTGCCCCATCAGGCAGCCGAGCTGTCGCCCGAGCGAGGCGCCAGCGAACGGAAATCCGCCGGGCTCGACGACGACGAAGCCGCCCACGACGCCGTTCTCGTTGGCAATCACCCTCGTCTGCGTCCGGGGATGGCGATCGAGAACGAGCGCGCGCAGCCCCGCCCGATTGGCGCGCAGCCGACGCCACGGGCTCGGCCCGTGGATCACCCGGTTCATGGGGTTGTCGCGAAACGCGAGGGCGAGGGCCTCGAGCAGGGCGGCGCGGCCTCGGCGGTCCGGGGGATGGACGGTGGCGGGGGTCATCCTCGCGCATGCTACCCGTCGGGCGGCCTGGCGCGCCCGGGGCCGGCCGACTTGAGACGGACGTGGCTGGCGCCGATAGATTTCCCGAAACCCATTCCCGCTCCGGCCCCGTCGCGGGCCGGTCCGAACCGCCGGGGAACGCATCCGCTTGAAGCGCCGGGATCGCATCGTCTGCCGCCTCCGCATCCAGGACGAAGACCGCGAGCGCGTCTTCACCGTGGGCGACCGTCCGATCGTGATCGGCCGCGCCCCCGACTGCGATCTCCATCTCCCCAACGAGAGCATCTCGCGCCAGCACGCGCGCATCGCGCGCGAGGACGATGGCTGGGTCCTGCGCGATCTCGGCAGCAAGAACGGCTCGCGGGTCAACACGTTCCACGTCAGCGAGCAGGCGCTGCGCAGCGGCGACCGCCTCGACCTCGGCTCGATCCGCATCTACGTCGAGATCGGCCCCGAGTCCGCCGCGTCGCGGGCGCGCGTCATCTTCGACGAGAAGAAATTGCCCGCTCGCCATACCGAGGTGCTCGATCTCCAGGACCTCGACCATCTGCTGCAGGGCGGCGAGCGCAGCCCGCATCTCTCCCTCTTCACGGAGAAGCGCGCCCTCAGCGCGAGCGGCGAGGATTCGGGCCGCATCGCCGAAACCGCCGGCGAGCTCATGCGCCTCGTCTCCGAGGCGGCGGAGAGCCTGCTCTCCTGCACGACGCTGCCCGAGACCCTCGACCGCATCCTCTCGCTCGTGTTCGACAACATCCCCGTCGAGCGCGGCGTCATCTGCCTGCTCGATCCCGAGAGCGGCTCCATCGAGCCGATGGCGATGCGCAATCGCGAGGGCGTCCCCGACGTCCCGATGACGATCAGCACCAACATCACCGGCGCCGCGATCGCCGACAAGCAGGCGATCCTGATCCGCGACACCGCGATGGACGACCGTTTCGGCGGCGCCGAGAGCGTGATCCTGCTCGAGATCCACTCGGCGATGTGTGCGCCGCTGCTGCGAGACGGCAAGGTCAGCGGCTACCTCTACGTCGACCGGCAGTCGGCGAGCCACGCCTTCGAGATGCCGCAGCTCGAAGCGCTCTCGATCCTCGCCCTGCTCGCCGCCATCGCCGTCGAGCAGGCGGCCCTGCGCGACGACGTCCGCCGCGAGCAGGAGCGGCGCGTCCGCCTCGCTCGCTACAGCTCGCCCGCCGTGGTCGAGCGGATCCTCGAGGCGCCGATCGCAGGCTCGACCGGCATGGTCGCCGACGAAGGCCAGGTCTCGGTCCTCTTCGCCGACCTGACGGGCTTCACCGACCTCGCCGAACGACTGCCCCCGGCCGATCGGCCAGGTGAGCGGACGCACCCGGACGTCGAGCTTCTCTTCCAGCTCGTCCATGAGCTC
>CAZFKD010000408.1:0-4371 GCA_964519695.1 uncultured Spirochaetaceae bacterium | reverse complement strand
CGCCAGGATCGCGAGCTCGATGCGGAGAGCGCATCGGATTCGAGCGCGTTCTAGGAGCCTGACCCCGAGCTGGCCGCGCGGCGCCTCCGCGTCGATCTTGGGTCGGGTTCCTGGCGCAGGCGCGCCTCGAGGAAGGCACGGGCGGCGGGGGTCCAGCTCGCGGGGTCGGCATCCGCCTCGAGCACGAGTCGCTCGGCGCTCGCCGCCGCATCCCGCTTCACGGGCGCGGCGGCGACGGAGACGGCAGCGCCGACAGCGGCGGATCCCAGCGCAGTTTTCGGGTCCGAAGCGCCGGGCCGTACCAGGACGGCCGCTCGCGGCCGGGTGTCGTGCGCCAGCAGCGCATCGACGAGCGCCGCGCCGAGTCCGATGCCGAGCAGGCCGATCCGCTTCGGGTCCAGCTCGCCGAGGGCGAGGACCGCATCGAGCGTCCGAACGAGGTCGATCGTCGCCTGGCGCCAAAATTCGTCGACGAGCACCGCCCCGTTGCGATCGATTTCGCCTCCGCGGTCCCGTCGGGCAAGACCCGCGGTCAGCCGCTCGGAGAGCTTGGGGCTCGATCGATGACCGTGGAGGGGAAGGTCGATCGCGACGAGAGACAGGTCGGGCCCGATCCATCCGGCGACCACACCGAGCGGGGGGTAGCCGGCCGATCCGCCCGCGTCGTGGACCGCCATCAGGAGAGCCGCTCGCCGACGCGAGGTCCCGGCCTTCGACCTCGGACGCGCGGCGCGCGCGAATCGCCCGGTCACGACGTCGCCGCGCGAGATCAGCTCGAGGCGCTCCGTCTGGACATCCGGCCAGCCGTGTTCCGGCGCCAGGGGACGAAGCACGGCGCGTGCCGGCTCCTCGCCAGCGAAGCTGGACGCATACGAAGCGCACGGACTCGAAGAGGAGGCGGCCGGACCGGTCATCGCGCGCACGTTAGCAAGCGGATTCAGCGGGTCAGCAGCAGCTTGCGGGTCCGATAGAGGTTCGACTTGATCGAGTCTTCGGATTTCTCGAGCGAGCGGGCGATCTCGGCGATCGGCATCGACTCGAGGTGATGAAGCGCGAATACGGTGCGCTGTTCTTCGCTGAGCTCGGATTCGAGGGCGTGCGCGATCTGGGCTGCCCGTTCGTTGTACTCGTAGTGTTCGAGGGGCGTCGCCTCGGGCTGGCCCGCCGCGGTCAACCCTCCGACGGAGCGCTCTTCGTCCTCGTCCGTCAGCGGTACCATCGGATGGCGCTTGCGCCGGAATCGCGCCGCCAGCGTCCGGCGGGTCAAGCCGAAGATCCACGCGGCGAACGGCGCATCGCCCCGGTAGCCGCCGAGCGACGAGAAGACGTTGATGAAGACTTCCTGCGTCGTCTCTTCGGTATCCCAGCGATTGCGCAGGCGTTTGTCCAGGAACGCGTAGACGCGCTTGAAATAGCGCTGGTAGAGTGCATCGAAGGCGGCGCGGTCGCCGCCCCGGACGCGATCGACGAGCGCTTCGTCGGTCACGGATGCATCGGCGAGCGCGGCTTCGGCCGATCCCGGCGCCGCTCCGTACGCGAAGACGGACGCCACTGCGCCGCGGGCTCGTCCTTCGGTCGATCGGGATTGCTGGATGCTCACAAGCCGAATCCTTCGAGTCAGAGCGACCGTGATCGAAGATCACGGGCGAAAGACCTGAAACCATTGCCTCGTTCGCGATCCGGCCGGGCTGGATTGGCACACTGAGCCCTTGACTGAGCCAACGGCCCACTGAACCCACTCAGCCCAAAGCGCGACTCCGAACGAAACCTTTCCGGATCGCCCAGGTCGATCCAGAAAGCCCCCTGGATGGGAAGTAGCCGCGACATCGTCGAAGGTGGCGGAATTTGTCACCCGTGCCGAAAAATGGCACTGGAATCCCCTGAGTTCCCCGGGGCAGGGTGCTCATCGCCGGTCCCAGGACCCGGGCGGGCCGCGAGCTCGCGTCGGGGGTCGCTCGAGCGGTGAATCGGCGCCGCGAGATCGGCGGCGCACAGACCCGTGCGAAAGGCGGAAGGGCTCGGCGCGTCGGTGAGTAGCTGGTCCGAGCGGCCGGCCTGGACGCCGGCCGTCCTTCCGAGCGGGGTGCGCGGGGGGTCGGCGCTCGGCGACTTTGGGTTGGTCGAGGGGCCCGGGCCTCGTCGATCTGCGGGCCTGTCGGGCTCCGCAAGCCTGGCCTCATCGAAGTCCCGTGAGCGGCCTCCCGGAGCGTCCTCGGAAGCACGCTCGAGCGGGTCGAGCCGCTCGATCCGAAGCGCCAGCCGGTCGCCCGCACGGCCGGGGCGTTCGCGCCAGAGCTCGATCGTCGCAGCCAGGAAATTGTCGACAGCCGCTCGGGTTTCGCGCCCGACCGACGGCGCGACCAGCAGGCCTCGGGGTTCGGCAGACGGGTCGATGCCGTTCCCCGTTGCGAGCCTGAGGAGATCCTCGCGCCGTGAACGGAGCCAGCACAGGTCCGAGAGCAGGCGCGTGAGCATCGCGAGATCGCCGCCGGGCTCTGCCAGGCGGATCGCGATCAGCTCGCCCTCGCCGCCGACCGCGAGCAGATCGATCGCCGATGCCTCGGCGAGGATTCCCTCGGCCACGATGCGGATCTCGGGCAGGGCCTGTTCGAGGGCCTGCCTCGAGGCGCGTCGATGGCGCACCCGGTCGGCGCCGTCCCCCATCGATCGGATCGCGAAGGACTCATCCAAGCACGCGGCTCCTCGCGTCCTCGTAGAGCAGGCGCGCGACATCGGTCAGGCAGCGGGCGGCGGGGGTCTCGCGATCGGCCTCGTGGATCGGTCGCCCCGCGGCGATCGAACGAAAGAGCTCGAGATCATCGATGAGCAGTCCGTAGCTCGCGAGCGGAAGTCCGAGCCGCTCGTCGCAGCCGCGGGCGAGTCCGTCGAAGGCCGCCCTGGCCTCTTCGATCTGGCAGACCCCGTGGATCGTCACGCCGATCTCGAGCCCGGGCCGCCCGCGAATCCAATGCCGGATCCGCTCGAGGAGCGAGTCGACTTCGCGCGGTCGCGGCGAGCTGAAGACGAGGAGCCAGCGGATCGCGTCATCGCTCCGGGCGCGTCCGTTGCCGTCGGGCTTCCCGTCTTGCGGCGGAGCGTCGCTGAGCCAGGCGGGCGGGACGCGCGTGAAGACGATGCCGCCACCTGCAGTGCGCCCGCGATCCCGGGCGATCCTTTCGGCGTCACGCCGCAGTCCGGCGAGATCACCTGCAGCGCTGTACACGATCTCGACGTCATCGCTTCCCCCGTCCTGTGCGCGGACGGACCAGAGCGAGCCGTCCCGGTCGGTCTCGGGCGTGACGATCGCGCTCGCGCCTCCGAGGCGGTGGGTCTCGCGTGCGAGGTTCCAGACGTAGGCAGCGTGCACGACGTCGCGGTCTCCGAGAGGCACGCCGAGGACCGAGAGGGGAAGTCGGCTCGCTTCGGCGTTCCGGGACGCGAGGGGTCGTCGGCCGGTCCCTTCCGCCGCCGGCCGCCGTCGTGCGAACGGGCGCGCGCCGACGGACGGCGATTCGCGGTCGTCATCGAGCTCGGGCAGGAAGAAGTGCAGGACGTCGGAGAGATCGCGCGGCACGAAGACTCTCGGAACCGAAGGGGGTCAGGCATTCTGCCGTGGAGACGCGGGGCACGACCCCGCCTCCCGGCTCGGAGCTCGAAGCGGAAGATCGCGGCGGCTAGCGGACGTGGAGGATCGAGTTCGGCTGCCCCGTGGGCCCGGGCGCCGATCGAGGATTCGCCGGATCCTCCCGCCACTCGCCGTCGACGACGTAACGATACTGATAGGTCCCCGGCTCGAGCGTCAGGACCTTGGTCCAGACCCGCGTCTGGCCCTCGGAAGCGATCACCGATCGAACGCCCCGGTCGGGCACCCAGCCATTGAAGTCGCCCGCGATGCGCACGTCGCCCGCCGACGCGTCCTTGAAGCGCACCACGACCTCCCGGGGCGTACCGGGCGTCGCGGCGGCGCCCTTGCGGTCGGTCCCGATCGCCTGGAAGGTCTCGGGCGACGAGGCGGCGAGCTCCATCGCCACCGACGCGTAGTCGACGGCCCCGATCGCCGTCGGCGCGTAGCGCGAGATCGGCACGCCCGCCTTCGCCGCTTCCCGCAGCTTGACGTTCATCCGGACCACCGAGTCGAAGCAGAGCTCCTTGAAGAGCTCGCGGATCTCGCCGAGCGTATTGCGCGCATAACGCGTGCGGCCATCGTAGAGGGTCGGGAGGACGCGGACGTGCAGCCGATGGCCGATGCGATCGGAGAGCAGGCTGATGGTCTCGAGCAGCTTCTGGACGCCGTCGATCGCGAAGAAGCTCGTCTCGAGTGGGATGATCACCTCGCGGGCGGCGCGCAGGGCATTGAACGTCAGCAGGCCG
>CAZFKD010000407.1:3609-4384 GCA_964519695.1 uncultured Spirochaetaceae bacterium | reverse complement strand
CGACCCGCCCCGGCCTCGCCGGCAGATCGACGCCGCTCCGGCGGATCGCCTCGCCGGCGACGAAGACGCGCTCGATGCCGCGGCTGCGCGCGACGAGCCGATCGGCGTCGGCGGGCAGGTCGTGGATCCGCAGGGGGGCCGTCGTCCCGACCGTCTCCGGATCGAAGACGACGACGTCGGCGATGGCTCCGGCGGCGAGGCGGCCGCGCCCCTCGAGGCCGAGGAATTCGGCGGGTTGGCCCGTCAGCCGCCAGATGGCGCGCTCGAGGGAGATCGTCTTCGTCTCGCGCCACCAGTGCTGCAGCAGCCAGGTCGCGAAGTCCGCGTCGCAGAGCTGGCTGGTATGCGCGCCGGCGTCGGAGAGGCCGAGCAGGAGATGGTCGTCGTTCAGCATCTCGCCGATCTGTGCTTCGTTGTCGTTGGTCATCGGGACGTGGAAGCGGGTCGCGAGATCCTCTTCGAGGGCGAGGTCGATCATCAGCGCGAAGGCGGTCGTCCCGCGCGCCTTCGCGAGCTCGCCGAGCGTCTCGCCCCAGACGAGCGCGGCATGGCGAACGCTCTCGGAGACGCGCGCGCGGTCGACGATGTCGCCCCAGGCATTCGTGGTCTCGCGCTCGGCGCGCACGCGCCACTCGCCGTCGCGATAGCGTTCGGCGCGTTCGGCATGGGGGAGCGCGAGGACCTCGACGAAGCTCGGCACGTTCCCGAACGGTCCGGGATCCGTCAGCATGATCTGGACCACGATCGAGCGGCCCGCGATCTGCGGCCGAACGAG
>CAZFKD010000407.1:0-3599 GCA_964519695.1 uncultured Spirochaetaceae bacterium | reverse complement strand
ACGTCGGGGGCGTACTCGGGGTTGCGGCGCGTCGCCATGATCGCCGCCCAGGAGACCGGCCGGTCGATCGCCTTCGCGAGGGCGGCGAACTCGTCGACGAAGAGGTCGGGGCCCCAGGTCGCCTCGACGACGCCGACGCCGCGGCGGCCGAGCTCGCCGGCGAGCGCCCAGATCTCCGAGAGCTCGGCGAGCCGGCTCGGGATCGGGCGGCCGTAGGCGCCGACGTGGGAGGCGGCATGCGAGGTCGAGAAGCCGATCGCGCCGGCGTCGATCGCCTCGCCGACGATGCGGCGCATCGCGTCGACCTCTTCCGGGGTCGCCGCGCGCTCGGTCGAGGCGTTGCCCATGACGTATTGACGCACGGGGGTGTGGCCGACGTAGGCGGCGACGTTGAGGCGCAGGGGCAGCCGCGAGACCGCGTCGAGATATTCGGGGAAGCTCTCGAATTGCCAGGGAATGCCGGCTTCGAGCGCCTCGAGGGTCATGCCTTCGACGTTTTCGAGGATGCGCGCGATCGTGCCGCGATCCTGCGGACGCGTCGGCGCGATGCCGAAGCCGCAATTGCCCATGACGACGGTCGTGACGCCATGCCAGGACGAGGGCGTCAGCTCCGGATCCCAGAAGACCTGGGCGTCGTAGTGGGTATGGACGTCGATGAAGCCGGGGGCGACGACGAGGCCGCGGCAGTCGATCTCGCTCGCGCCGCGCCGCGCCGCCGGATCGAGGGCGCCTAGCGCAGCGATCCGGCCGTCTTCGAGCAGGACGTCGCCCTCGAACGCCGGAGCGCCCGAGCCATCGGCGATGCTTCCGCCGCGCAGGAGGACCTTCATCGCCCCGGCGCCCGGTCGCGGTCAGCCGCCGTCACGACGGGCCCGATGGCGCGCCAGAGGCTCAGCGAGGCATTCGGATCGAGCGCGGGCGAGATCGTCATCGCGTCCGTGCCCGCCCGCGCCGTCAGCTCGGCGAACGCCGCCTTCGGATCCTCCGACTCGATGTCGTAGATCGACAGGTAGCGATAGCCCGAGAAGCTCTCGGCATCGTCGATCCGGAAACGCTGCGCGGCAAGGAAGCCCGGGACGTCGACGACGTCGCCGAGATGGACCGCGTCGTACCAGCGATTGTATTCGTCCTCCTGCCCCGGGTTCGGATTCGTCAGGACGAGGAATTTGTAGCGGGCCATGCGCGCCTCCCCGGCCGCCGAGCCGCGCGATGATCCGCGGCGACGCCCATGAGGCCCACTCTACCGCGCCTCTCAGAGCGGCGCGTTCAGGCAGAAGGGATCGTCGCGATCCGCGACCGCCCGCGCGATGCGGGTCGCGAGACCGGAATGGATCCGGTCGGGGAGGATCGCCGCGACGAGCACCATCGCCGGCTTGCCGTTCGCAGCGAACCAGCGATGGGGCAGGCTCGGATCAAAATGCAGCGAGTCGCCGCGCTCGATCGCGTAGGTCTCGGAGCCGACCATCGCCTCGATGCTGCCCTCCTCGACGAGCAGCGCGACCTCGCCATGGAATTGCCAGGCTTCGGTTCCCGGCATCCCGACGCCGATGCCCGGCTCGAGACGCAGACGCCAGACGTCGAGCTGACTGCGGGGAATCATGCCGATCAGATGCTCGATCTCGCCCCCGTCGCCGAACTGCGCCCGGGGGCGGTCGTCCCGACGGAGGATCGAGACCTGCTCGCCCGCATCGACCTCGGCGAGCAGCTCGCTCGGCCGGCGACCGAGACCGTGGGCGACCTTCAGGAGTACGGCGATCGTCGGCACGGTCTGGAGGTTCTCGATCTTGTGGATCGTGCTCGCCGAGACGCCCGAGCGATCGCCGAGCTGCTGCAACGTCAGCCGCGCGTCGTTCCGCCAGGCTCGCACCCGCGCCGCTATCCGCTTCAAATCGTCATCCACGTCCGGCGTTCTCCGTATTGACTCGCCGATCATACCCGGAGGCATGGGCGAGCGAGGCCATCAGGGCCTCGTTCCTGCGAAAAGGTTTCCATGGGCAACCACCCTTGCACCCTGGAAATGCGCCCGGGCTCCGATTCGTCACGACGCGGGCCGCGATTCCTGCGACCTCGGCCCGCCGGCCGGGCTCGCGCGGGCGCCGACCGAGCGGACGCCGCGGATCCGCCGCGCGAGCGGGCGGACGCGGCGGGCGGCGATCCCGGGAGACGGACCGGGTCGAGATCTTCAGGGACCGATGGTGTCGCGCTGGAAGATGTATAGATAGAAGCACTCCCCGTGGGACACCCGTCGATGCGCGCCCCATCCCGGTAGAACGCGTTTCACCCGCCGATCTCCGCCGTTATAGTGTCGATCGTCCGGCCCCGGCTGGCGGCCGTTCATGCCGATCGACTCCATCCCGCTCCGTCCCTGCGCCCGTCGGCGCAGGCGGATCGGCCAACGAGGCAGCCATGTACATCGACCTCACGCCCGACCAGAAGACCCTGCGCACGACCCTGCGCAACTACTTCGACGCGTTGATGACACCGGAACGGCGTCGCAGCGTCCGCGGCATGGAGGGCGGCAAGCTCTTCCGCGATCTCGTGCGCCAGATCGGCAAGGACGGCTGACTCGGCGTCGGCTGGCCGAAGGAGTTCGGCGGCGGCGGCATGACGATGATCGAGCAGATGATCTTCCTCGAGGAGCAGCGCCGCGCGAACGCGCCGTTCCCGTTCGTGACCGTCTCGACCGTCGGCCCCGCGCTGATGGACTTCGGGACCGAGGAGCAGAAGCGCGAGTTCCTGCCCCGCATCCTCGCCGGCGAATGCCATTTCTCGATCGGCTACAGCGAGCCGAACGCCGGCACCGATCTCGCGAGCCTCTCGACCGCGGCCGTCAAGGACGGCAGCGAATGGGTCATCAACGGGACCAAGATGTTCACGAGCGGTGCGACCGACACCGACTACATCTGGCTCGCCGCGCGAACCGATCCGAACGCCCCGAAGCACAAGGGCATCACGATGTACATCGTGCCCGCAAGCTCGAAGGGCTTCAGCGCCTCGCCGATCCATACGCTCGGCGGCAGCGCGACGGCGATGAGCTACTACGAGAACGTGCGCGTCCCCGAGAAGAACGTCGTCGGCGGCGTCAACGGCGGCTGGAAGCTCATCACGACCCAGCTGAACCACGAACGCGTCGGCCTCGCCGCCTTCGGCTCGGCCTGTTATTCGCGGACCGAGAAGGTCATCGACTGGGCGCGCTCGACAGAGACGGCCGACGGCCGCAAGATGCTCGACCTGCCCTGGGTCCAGCACAACCTGGCCGAGGTCTTCGCGCGCATCGAAGCGATGAAGCTGCTCAACTGGCGCATGGCGGCGGCCCTCGAGACGGGCTTCGTCAATCCGGCCGACGCCTCCGCCGTCAAGGTCTACGGCACCGAGGTCGTGCTCGAGGTCTACCGGCTCCTCCAGGAGATCGTGGGGCCCGCGTCCCTCGTCGTGGGCGGCTCGCCCGGCGCGCAGGTCGACGGCGAGATCGAGGTCGAGGCGCGCATGGGGACGATCAACACCTTCGGCGGCGGCGTCAACGAGATCCAGCGCGAGATCGTCTCGATGGCCGGCCTGCGCATGCCGCGCGTGCCGCGTTAGGCGGCGCGGTAATGGGT
>CAZFKD010000406.1:1301-4425 GCA_964519695.1 uncultured Spirochaetaceae bacterium | reverse complement strand
TTGTGGTCGCCCCAGGTGACGGGCAGCATGATCGAGCCGAGCCCGTTCGCCCGCGCCCAGCGGACCTCCTTCACCGCTTCGTCGACGTCCCAGGTCGCCGGCACGATCGCGACGCCGTGGCGGCGCTCCGGCGCCATCTGGCAGAACTCGGCGAGCCAGCGGTTGTGGGAACGGGCGCCGGCCCATTGCAGCTCGCGATCCGCGCCCTTGGGCGTCAGGCCGATGCCCGCGCCGAAGGGCGGCGCGTTCATCTCGGTGATGCCGTCGGGGAAGAGGACCTCGCCCGCGACACCGTCTGCATCCATCACCTCGGTCCGCGCTGCATGGTCCCAGGCCCCGGTCAGGAGCCGCTCGCGCCCCCGGCGCCACTCTTCGTTGATCTCCTTCACCAGGAAGAGCTTCTCGGCGGCCTGCGTCTTCTCGATCTGGATCTTCATCGCCGCGTCGAAGAGCTCGCGGTATTTCGGATCGAGGTATTCGCGGTAGCCGCCCGGCGGCAGACCGACATGGCCATCGGAGGAGAGGACGAGATGTCGATCCATGGACTGGCCTCCTAACGCCCGATCTGCTCGCGCATCGGCCCGATGCGCGCGGCGATCGCCGAGAGCGCATCGACGTCGAATCCGTAGACCTTCGCCGCGTTGGCGCCGAGCATCCTCGCCGCCTCGTCACGCGGGACCTCGGCGAAGGCCTGCTCGAGCTTCGCCGCAGTATGCGGCCAGGTGCCTTCGATGTGCGGATAGTCCGAGCCCCACATCAGCTTGTCGACGCCGATCTGATGGCGCTGGGCCGCCGACGTATCGTCCATGAAGGCAGCCCCGATCCAGGCGTTCTGGTGGTAGTACTCGCTCGGCTTGCGCGGCAGCTTGCGGCGCAGATGCCGGAACATCGGGAGCTCGTACTGGGAGTCGAGCGCCTGGAGTGCCCCGATCACCCAGGAAGAGCCCTGCTCCGTCATCACGAACTTGAGCCGCGGATGCCGTTCGAAGACGCCCGACCAGATCAGGAAATGGAAGGGTCGATGGGCGAACCAGGTGATTTCGTAAAGGAAGATGCCGAGGGAGCCGTCGTGGCGGCCGTAGTTCGGGGTCCAGCCGGAATGGGTGTGGACCGGCATCTCGAGCTCTTCACAGACGCTCCAGAGCGGCTCGTAGCGCGGATGGTTGTAGAAGGGATGGCCGTTGGTATCGACGGGCAGGACGATGCCGCCGGAGACGTCGTTCGCCCGCAGCCAGCGGACCTCTTCGACCGCGCGGGGAATGTCGTCGATCGTGATCAGACCGACCCCGGCGCGGCGCCCCTTCGCCTCGCTGCAGAAATCCTTGAGCCAGCGGTTGTAGCTGCGGCAGCCCTCCCACCAGACGTCGGCGTCCTGCGCGTATTGATAGGTCATGAGGCCGGAGCCGAAGGGCGAGACCGTCTGGAAGCTGCCGCCGGGAAAGATCACCTCGGCGACGATCCCGTCCTGCTCGAGCTCGATCATGCGGCGCTTCGAATCGAACGCACCGTCGATTCCGCCCTGACCGACGGCGCTCTCCACCTGGAAATCCGCCATCGCCTCGTCGCCGTAGATCGCCTCGCCCGTATGCTCGGCGCGGCGGGCGAGCATGCCCGCCTGGTCGGCCTGCCAGGCGTCGAAGGCGTCGCGATGTTTCGGCGCGATGTAGGGCCGGATCGTCTCGGGCAGGGGACCGGCATGGCAGTCGGCGGAGATCAGGAGGATGCGGTCGTTCGGGGCCATCGCGGACTCCTTCGAAAAGGGGGGCTTGAAAGGCGAAGCGGGTCGACGACGGACGTCGCCGAACGACGACCGATCGGGTCCGCCCGCTTCGACCCCGTTCAACGATGGGTTCTAGCGCGGGCGCATCCCCTCCGCCCGTCCCTTGCCGGCGACGCGCCGCGGCCGTGCTCGGACCCGGGCTCGGCGCATCCCACCCACTGGGCGGCCCGCCCGCTTGACCAGCGAACGGCAGACCGTGTAAACGCCCATCTTCGGATCAACGCGGGAACGCGACCGGCTTGGAGCCAAAGGTGTCTTTCGATCTCCGCTTCTATCTGGCGAGCCTCGCCGCGGCGGGTGCAGGCGGCACGATGCTCCGCTCTGCGATCGCATGGCATCTCTACGCGATCACGGGCAGCGCCTTCGATCTCGGCCTGCTCGGTCTCGTCCAGTTCTTCCCCGCCCTCCTGCTGGCGCTGCCGGCCGGACTCGCGTCGGATCGATACGAGCGGCGGCGTGTGGTCCAGGCCGCCCAGGCGGCCACCCTCGCAGCGACGAGCGCGCTGGCGTTCTTCGCACTGCGCGGCGAGGCCGACTCGCCCGCGCTGCTCTACACGACGATCATGATCATGGCCGCCGCCGCGGCCTTCTCGAATCCGGCGCGTTCGGCGCTGCTGCCCCTGCTCGTCCCGATGGAGCAGTTCCCGCGCGTCGTCACGACCGCCTCGACGATCCGTGCGCTCGCCTTCGCGCTCGGGCCCGCGCTGACCGGGCTCGTCGTCGCCGCATTCGGGATCGCCGCCGCCTATCTCGCCGGCGCGCTCCTCGTCGCGGCTTCGATCTCGCTGCTGATGTTCCTCTCGGTCCGGCCGCCGGCCGCGCGGCAGGGCGCGATCTCCGTCGCCTCGATGCTCGAAGGTCTGCGCTACGTCTTCGCGAACCCGGTCGTGCTCGGCGCGATGAGCCTCGACCTCTTCGCCGTGATCCTCGGCGGCGCGACGGCGCTGCTGCCCGTCTTCGCGCACGACATACTGCGCGTCGGCGCCTCGGGCTACGGACTGCTCTCCGCCGCCCTCGAGGTCGGTGCCCTCACGACCGCCATCGCCCTGCTCTTCCTGCCGCCGATCCGGCGGGTCGGCTTCGTGCTGCTGCTGACGGTCGCGGCCTATGGCGTCGCGACGATCGTCTTCGGCGTCTCGACCTGGTTCCCGCTCTCGCTCGCCGCCTATGCCGCGGCGGGCATGGCCGATCAGGTCAGCGTCGTACTGCGCCAGACGACGATCCAGCTCCAGACCCCGGATCATCTGCGCGGACGGGTCAGCTCGGTCGGCTCGATCTTCATCGGCGCCTCGAACCAGCTCGCCGCAGTCGAGAGCGGCTTCGTCGCGGCGGCGGCGAGCGCGG
>CAZFKD010000406.1:0-1291 GCA_964519695.1 uncultured Spirochaetaceae bacterium | reverse complement strand
CTGCTCGTGGTCGCGATCGTCGCCTTCCGGCTGCCGGCGCTCCGGAAATACGAGGTCTGACCGGATCCGGCGCACCGCTCGGCCGGCTCGCGCACGCCGCTCGCGCCAGCCCGCGCGCCGCCGCTGCGATAGCGTCGGGAGCAGCCACCCCGCAGCGAGGACAGCGCATGCACCGATCGCTCCGCATCATCGACGTCGACCAGCACTACTACGAGCCCGTCGATTGCTGCACCCGCCATCTCGACCCGAAATTTGCGGACAGCGCGCTGCACGTCGTCCCCGGCGAGGACGGCCAGCCCGAATGGCGCTTCGGCGATCGCCCCCTCGACATCGAGCGCCATCCCCGCCACGTCACGATCGCCCCCGGTGAGCTCGAGCGGACGCTCTCGGCCCGCGACGAGGGCCGCGCCTACATGCCCCGCCTGATCGACGGCCGCGCCCCCGAATACACGAACCGCGACGTCCGTCTGAAGCTCATGGACGAATGGGGCGTCGACGCGGCAGTGCTCTTCCCGAGCTCGGGCCTCGGCTTCGATGCGCAGATCTCCGATCGGCCCGAGGCGGCCTGTGCCACCGCGACCGCCTTCAATCGCTGGATCGAGGAAGATTGGGGCTTCGACTACCGCGGCCGGATCTTCGCGGCCGCCTTCATCTCCCTCCAATCCCTGCCGATGGCGCTCGCGGAACTCGAGCGCGTGCTCGTCGCCGGAGCGCGGATCATCCAGATCCGACTCGGCCCCGTCGCCGGCCGCTCCCCCGCCCATCCCGACTTCGATCCGTTCTGGGCCCGCGTCCAGGAGGCGGGCGTGCCCGTCGCGCTCCACATCACGGCGAGCGGCTACGAGCGCGCGATCTCCGAGCTCTGGGGCGAGAACCCGCGCAACGACCATGCGGAGCGCTCGGGCTTCCAGTGGTATGCCTTCTTCGCGACCCGGCCCGCGATGGATACCTTCGCCGCGATCATCTTCCACAACCTGTTCGGCCGCTTTCCCCGGCTGAAGATCCTCTCCGTCGAGAACGGCTCGCACTGGATCCCGACGCTGCTCCACGAGATGGACGCCGCCTATCGCTTCGTGGCGGGCGGCGCGGGCACTTCCTGGATCGGCGGCCCGATCACCGCGCGCCCGAGCGAGCTCTTCAAGCAGCACGTCTACGTCGCGCCCTTCCTCGATCAGGGCCACGAGGCAAAGGTCTCGGAGCTCGTCGAGCTGCTCGGCGCCGACCACGTCCTGTTCGGATCGGACTGGCCCCACGGCGAGGGCCGCGATTCCCCCCGCCATTTCGACGCCGA
>CAZFKD010000405.1:0-4426 GCA_964519695.1 uncultured Spirochaetaceae bacterium | reverse complement strand
GAGGCGCGCATCGCCGTCGCCGCGGCCCGCGCAGGTCGATCGCCGCGCGAGATCACGCTCGTCGGCGTCGCCAAGCGCCAGCCCCTCGCGCGGATCGTCGCCACGATCGAGGCGGGGCTGCGCGTACTCGGCGAGAACTTCGTTCAGGAGGCGCGCGACGTCCGGGAAGGCGTCGAACGCGCGTTCGCCGGCGACGGCGAGCGGCCGGCGCCTCCGCTCGAATGGCGCATGGTCGGTCGCCTTCAGCGCAACAAGCTCGCCCTCGCTGTGCGGCTCTTCGACGTCCTCGAGAGCGTCGACCGGATCGAGCTCGTTGCGCCGCTCGCCCGGCATGCGGCCGAGGCGGGGCGGATCGTCGACGTGTTGATCCAGGTCAACATCGGCGACGAGCCGCAGAAGGGCGGCGTCCGTCTCGCGGATGCCGCCGCGCTGGCGCGGGCGATCGGTGAAGCGCCTTCCCTGCGCTTGCGAGGCTTCATGGCGGTTCCGCCGGCGAGCGGGGACCCCGAGGATTCGCGACCGTATTTCCAGCGCCTGCGCCGCTGGCGGGACGCCTGGGCCGCCGCCGAACCGGGCTTCGCCCGCTCGGCGAGCGACCTCTCGCTGGGCATGTCGAACGATTTCGAAGTCGCCATCGAAGAGGGCGCTACGCTGGTGCGCGTCGGCACGGCCCTTTTCGGGCAGCGCGTCGATCCAAGCTAGGAGCCTGACCCAAGATCGGCGCGCAGGCTCCGCGCGGCCATCATGGGTCAGGCCTCTGGAGCAAGAGCGAGCCCTCGAGCGCGGATCAGGCGCGCGAGAGAGCGAGAGACGGAGAGCCCCCGAGCAATGCTGAAGACGCCCTTCGAGAAGACCCGGATCGGTTTCATCGGCTGCGGAGCGATGGCGAAGGCGCTGGCCGGTGGACTGGTCGAGGCGGGCCTGCCCGCGAGCCGGATCCGGGCTGCGGACCCTGTCGCAGCCGCCCGCGACGCCTTCGCGGCGGCGATCGGCGCGAAGGCCTCTGCGAGCAACGACGAGGTCGTCGAGGACTCGGATCTCGTGGTGCTCGCCGTGAAGCCCGGGGCCGTATCGGCGGTGCTCGCCGCGCTCGACGCGAAGGCGAGCGCCCGGCCCGTCTGGGTCTCGATCGCGGCCGGTGTCCCGCTCTCGACGCTCGCGGCCGCATTGCCGGCGGGCACGCGGATCGTGCGGACGATGCCCAATACGCCGGCCCTCGTGCGCGCCGGGGCGACCGCCTGGTTCCCGGGCCCGGGCCTCGAGGCCGATGATCTCGCCCTCGTCGAGCAGGTCCTGCAGGCAGCGGGCTGGTGCTGGCAGGCGCCGAACGAGGATCTGCTCGACGCCGTCACGGGGCTCTCCGGCAGCGGCCCCGCCTATGTCTTCCTGTTCCTCGAGGCGCTCGCAGATGCCGGGGTCAGCCAGGGGCTGCCGCGCGACGCGGCGCAGGCCCTCGCCATCCGGACCGTTCTCGGCTCGGCCCAGCTCGCGCTCGAGACCGGTGCCCATCCCGGCGTCCTGAAGGATCAGGTCACCTCGCCGGGCGGCACGACGATCGCCGGACTCGAGCGGCTCGAGGCCGGGGGCGTCCGGGCGGCGGTCTACGAAGCCGTGCGGGCGGCCACCGACCGATCGCGCGCGATGCGCGAGAAATAGCGGCGCGCCAGCGCCTCGAACGGCTGCGCGGAAAATTGGATTCCTCAAGCCGCGCGGCAACCTGGCCGATCTGCTGCCGCAACGAGAGCCCGCTCCCGGCGTCGCCGCCGGCGCGGGCCGAAGGAGACCGAACGCCCATGCGCATGACGCCCCTCGACGTCCAGAGCCACACCTTCGCCCGACGCTTCCGGGGCTACGACCCCGACGAGGTCGACGCCTTCCTGCGCATCGTGTCGGAGGACTACGAGACGCTGGTGCGCGAGAACGCCAGCCAGACCGATCGCCTCTGGCGCCTCGAGCGCCGGATCGAGGAGCTGTCGGCCCAGGAGCAGCTGCTCAAGCAGACCTTGATCTCGGCCCAGGCGATGTCTGAAGAGCTTCGGCGCACCGCCGAACGCGACGCCGAGCTGCGGCTGGCCGAGGTCGAGGTCCGCGCCGAGAAGATCCTCGACGCCTCCCACCGCCGCGCCGCCCAGCTCGCCCAGGATATCCGCGAGATGCGCGCCCTGCGGACCCGCCTCGCGGAGTCGATGCGCAGCGCCGCCGAGACCCATCTCGCCCTGCTCGCGACCCTCGAAGCGGATCCCGCCGAAGACCCGCTGATCAAGGGATTGTCCGAGGGCACCGTCGCCTACCTGAAGGCCGATCGTCGCCGCCCTTCCCCGACCGACCCCGCATCGAACGCCGGCGCCTCGAATGCGACGGACACCCTGCCCGGCCTGCCGCCCGCGCCGCCGAACCGCGGCTCCGTCGACGCAGCGTCGTCGTTCGCCGAGCCCGGCAAGGACACACGTCGGGGCTGATGCCATCGGAGCGGCGAGAGCCGTTGGCAGCCCGGGTCCGATGGGATATCTAGAGGCGCCGAAAAGCCCCTCCGAGGACCAGAGCCGGATGCCGACCTACGACTACCAGTGCGGAAAATGCGGCGCCGAATTCGAGCGCGAGCAGCGGATCACCGAGCCCCCCGTCAAGACCTGCCCGAAGTGCAAGAGCCGCCAGGTCAAGCGCCTGCTCTCGGCGCCGGGCTTCATCTTGAAGGGCGGCGGCTGGTACGCCGACGGCTATGGCAGCGGCAGCAAGAAGTCGAGCAGCAGCTCGAGCGAAGGCGGCGCGTCCGAGAGTGGATCGTCCGCATCGTCTTCCGCATCGTCTTCCGCATCGTCTTCCCCGTCGTCGGAAGGCGGCGCGTCGAGCAGCGCGGACGCGAAGCCCTCCGGCTCGAGTGAAGGCGGCAAGTCCGGCAGCGGCAAGTCCAGCAAGAGCGCGGCCTGATCGTGAGCGCATCCGAGACCGCGAACATCGAAACCGTCGTCGTCGATGGCCTCGCCCTCGCGGAGTCCCTGCGCGACGAGATGGCGCGGGAGATCGAGGTGATCGTCGCGAGCGGGCGGCGCCCGCCGCAGCTGACGGTCGTGCTCGTCGGCGACGATCCGGCGAGTCGCTCGTACATCAAGGGCAAGCAGCGCGCCTGCGCACGCATCGGCGCGGCCGCCGCGGAATACCTGCTGCCGGAATCGACGAGCGAGAAGGAGCTGCTCGACCTGATCGAGCGGCTCAATCGCGACGACGCGGTCGACGGCATCCTCGTCCAGCTCCCCTTGCCGAAGCACATCTCGCCCGAGGCCGTCGCCGAGGCGATCGATCCGGCCAAGGACGTCGACGCGCTGCACCCGCTCAACTTCGGCCGCCTGCTGCTCGGCAACGCGAAGCTCGTCTCGTGCACGCCGCTCGGCGTGCTCGCCGTCCTCGATCGCCACGGGGTCCCGCTGGCGGGCGCGCACGCGGTCGTGATCGGGCGCAGCAACATCGTCGGCAAGCCGGTGTCGATCCTGCTCCAGCAGCGCAACGCCACCGTCACGATGTGCCATTCGAAGACCCGCGACCTCGCTGGCCTGTGCCGCTCGGCCGACGTCCTCGTCGCCGCCGTCGGCAGCCCGCGCATGGTGAAGGCCGACTGGATCAAGCCGGGCGCGGCCGTGATGGACGTCGGCGTCAGCGAGGTCGATGGCAAGCTCGTCGGTGACGTCGATTTCGACGCGGCGATCGGCCGCGCGGGAATCATCACACCTTCGCGCCGGGGCATCGGCCCGATGACGATCACGATGCTGCTGCGCAACACCCTGACGGCCTACGGCCTGCGGCAGCGCGCGCAGGACGCCTCGTCACACACCTCGTCGGACGCTTCGCCGAACGCAAGGCCGGGCACGCCGAACGCGGCACCGAAGAACACCGGTCCGAAGGCTTGAGCGCGCTCCGGCGAACGCCCCTCTACGAAACCCATCGCCGGCTCGGCGCGCGCCTCGTCCCTTTCGCGGGCTACGAGATGCCCATTCAGTACACGTCGATCCTCGAGGAGCACGCGGCCGTGCGGGAGCGCGCGGGCCTGTTCGACGTGTCGCACATGGGCCAGATCCATCTGCTCGGCGCCGAAGCGTCGGCGTCCGCCGACGCGCTCGTGACCTGCGACGTGCTCGGGCTCGGCGTCGGCCGCGCGCGTTATGGGCTGATGCTCAACGATGCCGGCGGCTGCATCGACGACGTGATCGTGACGCGGCTGGCCGACGACGCGCTCTTTCTCTGCGTGAACGCCGCGAACGTCGAGAAGGATCGCGGCTGGATCGAGGCGCACGTTCCGGCCGGCGTCCGGGTCGACGATCGCAGCGAGTCGACCGCCCTGCTCGCGCTCCAGGGGCCCGCGTCGCCCGGAATCCTCGAACGACTCGTCGGCGACGGGACCGCGCTTCCGAAGCGCTTCCGCGTCGCGCCGGTC
>CAZFKD010000404.1:0-4449 GCA_964519695.1 uncultured Spirochaetaceae bacterium | reverse complement strand
CGATGAGATGCGCCGCGGGGCCTGGGACATCCACGCGCGCATTCACGACATGGACCTCAACGGCGTCTACGCCTCCGTCTGCTTTCCGTCGTCGCTCCCCGGCTTCGCCGGCCAGCGCTACCAGCTCGGCGTCCCCGACCGCGAGCTCGCCCGCGCCGTCGTGCGCGCCGCCAACGACTGGCACTACGAAGAATGGGCCGGCAGCCATCCCGGCCGCATCATCCCGCTCCAGCTCCCCTGGCTCCTCGATCCCGTCGAAGGCGCCGCCGAGATCCGCGCGAACGCCAGGCGCGGCTTCTCGGCCGTGACCTTCCCCGAGCTCCCCGAGCGCCTCGGCCTCCCGTCGCTGCACACCGGCTACTGGGATCCCTTCATGGCCGCTTGCGAAGAGACGGGAACCGTCATCTGCCTGCACGTCGGCTCGTCCTCCACCGCGCCGACGACCTCCTCCGGCGCGCCGTCCGATACCGTCGGCGTGCTGTTTTTCGGCTGGGCCATGTTCGCCGCGATCGACTGGCTCTATTCGAAGATCCCCGTGCGCTTCCCGAACATCAAGATCTGCCTCTCGGAGGGCGGCATCGGCTGGGTCGCCGGCCTGCTCGACCGCCTCGACCACGTCGCGCGCTACCAGCGCATCTTCGGGACCTGGGAAGGCATCGCGATGACGCCGCGCGAGGTCATGCAGCGGAATTTCTGGTTCTGCACGATCGACGATCTGGCGGGGCTCGAGCAGCGGCATCACATCGGGGTCGATCATCTGCTGCTGGAGTCGGACTACCCGCATCAGGATGGGACGTGGCCGGATACCCAGTCGATCGTCTGGAGTCAGATTGGGAAGTTTCCGAAGGAGGAAATCGAGAAGATCGCCTGGCGGAATGCTTCGGAGTTGTTTCGGCATCCGGTGCCGGAGGACCTTCGGGCGAATCCGGATGCGATTTGAGCGTTGGGTTGGGCGTTTCGAATGCGGTCCAGGGGTTCTCCTGATTGGCTGCAACGAGCTCCGATGCTTTGCTCCGTCTAATTCTGGAGGGCTTGGAGCTTCTTCTCAAAGGCCTCGCAATTCATCGTAGACGTTCGAGCTGCGCTTTCCTTCCCCGTCACGCTGCAGGCTATGTTCGGATCGCAGATAAGTGAACCCGCGGTTCTTCCTGAGTTCTTTTCGATAATCGAGAGGCTCAGCTCGGTCCGTTTCCAGAATCGCCCCCCGAGTTGCTGTGGAGCTTGTACGCGTTCCTGTGTGTGAATTGCTTTGAGTTCATAGATCTTCTCGGCATCAAGACTTCCAGATCCCCGGCATGGAACATCTGTGGTCCAGGAATGGTCATTTCCGAGGTGAGATGTGCTACGGGCCACTGACTCGAACGTATGCACTCCTGCATCCAGCAAGATCACGTTCGAGTCTGCTCGTCGTCCGTCAATCTGTACTTGGTCGATTCGAATATGGACATTGAGAGTGGCCCAATCGACCTCTGAAGATCGAAGTCGAAGGTCGGCAGGTGCGGATATGCAAGATGCAATCGCAACAACGAGTATCAGCAGGGCGACGGCATGAAGTGATCTGGGACGCATTGGGGCCCTCCGAGCCAAGATAGACCGAGCTGCCGAGTCCGTCGAAGATCGTGAGCGCGCCTTGCTCCACCTCAGATCCGCGTAAACACCCTCCGCGCTGCCCCTTCCAAATAATCTTTCTTCACCCCCGCCTCCAACCCCAATCCCTCGAGCCGCTTCAACGCATGCCGATGCCCGACCGTCGGAAAGCTCGTCCCCAGCATGCACTTCCCCCGCCCCTGACCTGAGAGAAAGTCGACGAACGCCGATGGCCACCGATGCGGCGGCCACGCCGCCGTCCCCATGAACACGTTCGGAAACTTCATCGCCATCGCGATCGCCTCTTCCGTCCACGGCCACCCGAGATGCGAGAGCACGAACCGCACGCGCCCGAAGTAGATCGCCGGCCGATCGATCCCGACCGGCTTGCCGCACTCCGAGGGCAAGAGCCCGCCCGAGCTGCCCGCCTGCATGATGACGGGGACGTCGTGATCCGCCGCGAGCGCGTAGTAGGGGTAGTAGTCGCGGTGGTCGAAGGGCCGGTCCCAGCTGTGCGTGTGGATGTGGAGGCCGACGAACTCCTTCTGGGCGAGGACGCGGGCGGCTTCGTCGACGCCGGCCTGGCCGGTCGTCGGGTCGAGGCTGAAGAGGCCGTAGAAGCGGCCGGGATGGGCCTTGGCGAGGCGGGTGACGAGCTCGGGCGAGGTCGTGTAGCGCTCGTAGGCGAAGGGGAGGGCGTGCTCGGGGATTTCGCAGGCGGGGAGCAGGAGGGTCGAGAATCCGATCTCGTCCATGCGGGCGACCATGCCGTCCGGCGGGGTGAAGGAATCGTCGTCGCCTTTGCGGATGCGCAGCGCGAGGCCCTGGGCCTCGATGACGGTCTCCCAGCGCTGGCGGTGCTCGAGCGTGAAACCGTTGCACCAGGTATCGATCGCGCCCATCTGTGTCTCGGCTCCTCGTAGGCGGAGAGTGCTGTGTCCGGTCGCTCTCCGGGAATGGCGCGGCGCTCAGCGTTCGTCGCGGAAGCGCTTGGGCTTGGGGGAGGTCTTGACCTCCGTCCAGGCGTCGAGCGAGTCGATGCCCGAGACCTCGACCTTGAGCCGGACGCCGAAGCGCTCCTTGAGGCGCGCCTCTGTATCGCGCTGGATCTCGGGGTAGCGCGCGGCTTCGGCGCGGGTGGTGACGTGGGTGATCATCTCGTCGCGCTCGCCCTCGCGGACGGCGCGGACGAAGTATTCGTTTTCGAGGCGCGGGTCCTGGAGCGCGACCTCGCCGATCGCCTCGGGCCAGATGTTGACGCCGCGCAGCTTCACCATGTTGTCGGCGCGGCCGGCGAAGGGCGCGATGCGGCGGAGCCAGCTGCCGCAATCGCACTTCTCGCGCGGGAGCAGCGTCGAGAGGTCCTGGATGTTGTACCGGAACTGGGGGCTGCCGGTCTTGTAGATCTCCGTCAGGCAGATGCTGCCCTGCTGGCCTTCGGCGACGGGCTCGTGGGTCTCGGGATCGACGACCTGGACGATGAAGGCGTCCTCGAAGACGTGGAGGCCATTGCGCGCGGGGCATTCGATCGCGACCCACTGGACTTCGTGGAAGCCGTACGACTGGTAGTTGGGGACGCCGAAGGTCGCTTCGAGCTTCTCGCGGTCGCCGATGTTGGGCAGGGCCTTCAGGTTGAAGTCCTTCTTGGGATCGAGGCCCATCTCGCGGGCGACGTCGGCGAGATGGAGGAGATAGTCGCCGGTCGTGAGGATCGCGGTCGCCTGGTATTGCCGGGCGAGCTCGACCTGGCGGCGGCTGCTGGTGACGTTGCCGGTTCCGGTCGTGAGCACGACGCAGGAGAGCCAGCGATGGAGCGCTTCGTCCATCGAGAAGGCGCCGTTATGGGTCGAGTAGGCCCAGGCGTTGAGGACGACGTCGCCCGGGCGGATGCCCTGGGCGTAGAGGGCGCGCGCGGTCAGGATGGCGCCGGCTTCGCGGTCCCATTGGGTATAGAGGGTCGGGCGGGCGGCGCCGGTCGTCGCGCCGGACATGAAGACGCGCAGCGGATCGACGGCGGCGTTCTCGAGCGAGGCGCCTTGATAGTCGCCGAGCGGGGGATGCTGCTCGATGCTCTTGCGGATGTCGTCGACGGAATAGCTCGGGGCGCGGGAGAGATCGGCGAGGGAGCGGATCTGATCGGGATGGAAGCCCGCGGCGTCCCAGCGCTTGCGGAAGAACGGGACCTGATAGGCGCGGGCGGCGCGCTGCTTGAGGCGCGCGAGCTGACGGGTCTCGATCGCCTCGGGGCCGATCAGGTAGTCCGTCTCGAAGTACTCCGGCGGCGGGACGTGCGTCCGCATCAGCTCGGGATAGTCGATCACTTCGAAGGGGCGGCGCAGGCGGGTCGTCATTCGGGGGCGCTCGTGCGGGTATCGACGAGCCAGTCGGGCATGTCGATCGGCGGGTTCGGGAGCTGCTTCGCGTTCTTCTCTGCGAGCAGCTTCTTCCAGCCCTCGGGATCGGCGGCGAAGGAGCGCGGATCGCCCATCATCACCTCGAAGAGGACGACGCCTTCGGGCCCCGCGATGAAGGGGCCGAAGATGGCGCCTTTCTCGAGGGTGATGTGCATCCCGGCGGTGCAGCGGACGTCGCCGCATTGCATCTCGCCGGAGATCACGTAGACGACATGGTCGCTCTGGTGGCCGTGCTTGTGGATCATCATGCCGGGATCCCACTCGGCGTAGAGCGAGAGGAACGAGGGCGTGAAGTCGAGCCATTTCTCGCGCACGCTGGCGCGGCGGCCGTCGATCTCGAGCGCGCGGACCTCCTGCCATTTCTCGCCGTCGAGATGGCGGAAGCGGAGCTCGGGCTTCTTCTTCGCCTCGGTCGTCATCGTCTTCTTCCTTTCGTCCGCCGCCCCGC
>CAZFKD010000403.1:0-4460 GCA_964519695.1 uncultured Spirochaetaceae bacterium | reverse complement strand
GGCGTCGACGGTCATGACGATCGCGGTGCCGGCGAGCATGCCGACGGCGCTCATCGCGATGCCGTAGAGGCCCATGCCGTCGGGCATGACCCAGTTCGCGATGAAGCCGACGACGGCGATGATGAGCAGCGAGACGACCGTGCTCTCCATGCCGACGGCGAGGCCCGAGATGACGCCGGTGCCGGCGCCCGTCTTCGAAGCCTCGGCGACGCGCTCGATCGGCCCCCAGGCCGTGTAGTACTCGGTGATGAGACCGATCAGGGCGCCGCCGATGGCACCGGCCGCGAGCGCGCCCGTCACCGACTGGCTGACGCCGAGCATCGGCATCAGGATCCACGCCACGACGCAGATGATGAGCGACGGAATCACGAGGGCGGCGCGCAGCACCATGGCCGGGGAGTTCCCGCGCAGCGCGCGGGCGATGAAGATGCAGACGATCGAAACGAGCAGGCCGACACCCGACAGGAAGACCGGCAGGGTCACGGCCAGGAACTTCGCTTCCGAATCGGTCGGAGAGTTGGTGAAGAGGCTGGTGACGTATTCGGGGCGGGCCGTCAGCGCGATGGCCATGGCGGCGACGATCGCGGCGACGAGCGACTCGTAGATGTCGGCGCCCATGCCGGCGACGTCGCCGACGTTGTCACCGACGTTGTCGGCGATGCCGCCCGGGTTGCGCGGATCGTCCTCGGGGATGCCCTCGACGACCTTGCCGGCGATGTCGGAGCCGACGTCGGCGGCCTTGGTGTAGATGCCGCCGCCGACGCGGGCGAAGAGCGCGATCGACGAGGCGCCGACGGCGAAGCTGTGGAGCACGGTCGCGAGATGGGCGTCGTTCGCGTAGACGTAGTAGAGCCCGCCGAGGCCGAGGATGGCCGTCGCCGCGACCGAGAGGCCCATGACGGCGCCGCCGTCGAGGGCGGTCAGCAGCGCGCGCGGCTTGCTGCCCTCGCGGGCCGCCTGGCTCGTACGCACGTTGGCGTAGGTTGCGGCCTTCATGCCGATGAAGCCCGAGAAGAGCGACAGGAACGCACCGAGCAGGAAGCAGGACCCGGCGAGCAGGCCCGTGCCTTCGCTGTTGAAGGCGGCGAACAGACAGATGAAGACGACGAGCGCGTAGACGGCGAGGACCTTGTACTCCCGCATGAGGAACGCCATGGCGCCCTCGCGGATGTACCGGCCGATCATGTTCATCGTATCCGTGCCCTCGGGCAGGGCCTTGACCCGGAAATAGAAGAAGGCCGCCAGCGCGAGGCCGAGAAGGCTCGCGCCCAGCGAGACCTGGGTCAGTTGTGCAATCAGATCCGTCATCGTCGATTCCATCCTGTCGAGTAGGGAGAGCTCGGTCGTCCGCGCGGATCGCGCCGCGCGCAGGGCCACACCACGGCGGGGACTTCGACCCCAGCGCGTTCCGACGAACGCCACGGGTTCGAGCACCGCTTTCGAGTCGAATCCCAGGCCTGGCTCGGGCCGGGGCCGGCGCCCTCCCGGCTTGCGGAACTACCGGCGCCCGGCCGGGTGATTAGCGATTCCCGGGGGCCCGGGCAAGCAAAATCTTCACAGGATTCAGTGCCTTGCGCGGATGCAAGAGGCTGCGGGGCGGGGGTCGAAAAGACCGCAGGAGACCCCGGTCCATGACCCGCTCCGGCGCCGGTGGAGACCACCCGATCGCCCGCCCGCGCTGCCGCGGGTTTGCCGATGCCCTGCCCCGACGCGTAGTCTGCGGACTTGCCTCACCGGAGTCGCCCCGACCATGTCCATCACCCTGCTCGTCACCCTCGTCGCCAGGCCCGAGTCCATCGCCGAGATCGCCCGCACCCTCGAGGAGGTCAAGGATTATCTCCCGAAGGTCGACGGTTGCGAATCCGTCCGCATCTGTCGCGGGCTCGACGATCCGGCACTCTTCACCCTGATCGAATCCTGGTCCTCGCGCGCCAAACACGAGGCGTATCAGCGCGGCGTCGCCGAGGCCGGCGGCTGGGGACATTTCACGCGCCATCTCGTCGGGGACGCGATCAGCGTCTACTACGAGGATTTCTAGCTCGAAGCGGCCCCGTCCCCGGCGCGGGCGTATTCGACGCTGCAGGTCGCGCCGCCCGAGAACTGGGCCAGCTCGATCGTCCGGCCGTCCGGGTCGCGCAGGAAGATCATGAAGAGGCCCGGGGCCATCTCGGTCGGGGGCATCGTCGGGGTGACCCCGGCCTCGAGCAGGCGGCGGTGGGCCTCGCGGATGTCGGCCACCGAGAGCGCCAGGATCGGCGCGCTGCGGCCATCGATCGCGCGCGGGCGCTCCGGATCGGCGCCGAGCTCGAGGACGACGGTGCCCCCGACCAGACAGCCGACGACCTGCTGCGTCCTGCCCGTCCGCGGGTCCGAGTAGCTGCGCTCGAAGAGCTTCTCGAGCCCGAGCAGCCCGCAATAGAAGTCGACCGAGCGGCCGAGATCCGAGACCTGCAGGACGACGTGGGAGAATTTCTGGATCCCGAGCGACATCCGCAGCTCCTCTCCAGCCCCCGGAATGGGCGTTGAAAGCGGGGACCGAACCGCCGTAGAGAAGCCTATCCTGGGCCGCGATGCCGGTCCCGATCCATTTCCTCCGCAATGCCGATGCGATCGCCTCCGCGGCCCGCTTCGCCCGCGCGCTCGACGCAGCGGGCGTCCCGACGCGCGGAGCCGTCGCGATCCTGCTGTCCAATACGCCCGAGTACATCGCCGCCTATCGCGGGGCGACCTGGTCGGGCCGCCGGCTGACCCCCTGCTCGACGCGCTGGACCGCCGCGGACGTCGCCTACGTCGTCGAGAACTGCGAGGCCGACGCCGTCGTCGTCGATGCGCGCCATGCGGCGCTCGCGCGCGAGGCGATGCGCGGGATCGATCCGGCGCGCCGATTCGTCGTCGGCGCAGGCGGCGCGGACGCCCTCCCCGGATTCCGCCCGTGGACCGAGGTCGAAGCGTTCTCCGGCGCCCCCTACGAAAAGCCCCTCTGCGGCGAGAACATGCTCTACACCTCGGGGACGACAGGCCGCCCCAAGGGCGTCCTGCGCCAGAACACACCGTCCGGCCCGCCGCCGACGATCACGGCCCTCTCCGGCGCCGCGATGATGTCGGCCTTCCTGCCCGAAGGCGCGCGCGACGGCATCCATCTCGTCTCGTCCCCGCTCTACCACTCCGGACCGAACGCCTACTGCGACGGCGCGCTCCTGCTCGGCGCCGACCTCGTGCTGATGGAGAAGTTCGATCCCGAAGCGTTCCTCGCCGCGGTCGAGCAGCACAGGGCGACCTCGACGTTTCTCGTGCCGACGCATTTCGTGCGTCTGCTGCGCCTGCCCGCGGAGGTCCGCAGCCGTTACGACCTCTCGTCGCTCTCGCTCGTCTGTCATGGCTCGGCCCCGGTCTCGATCCCGGTCAAGCGCGCGATGATCGACTGGTGGGGCCCGATCCTCTACGAGTTCTACGGGGGGACGGAGGGCGGCGGCGTCCAGATCAGCTCCCAGGAATGGCTCGCGAAGCCCGGCTCCGTCGGCCGCCCGCGCCCCGGCCTCGAGCTGCGCATCCTCGACGATGCCGGCCAGCCCGTTCCGCCGCGCAGCGAGGGGCGCGTCTGCTTCAAGCTCGACGCGACGCCCTTCGAGTACAAGGGCGATCCGGAGAAGACGCGCGAGAGCCGCCACGGCGATGGTTATTTCAGCCTCGGCGACATCGGCTACGTCGACGAAGACGGCTACCTCTTTCTCTGCGACCGGCGCTCGGACGTCATCATCTCGGGCGGCGTCAATCTCTATCCGGCGAAGATCGAGTCGGTCATCCTCGGTCTGCCGATCGTCGCGGATTGCTGCGTGGTCGGCGTCCCGAACGACGAATGGGGCGAGGAGGTCCGCGCCGTCGTCCAGCTCGCCGATGCCTCGGCCCAGGCGAGCGAGACCGAGCGGGCGAAGGCGGCGGAGGCGATCCGTGCCGCCTGCCGTGCGCACCTGTCGGGGCCCGAGGTCCCGCGCGCCGTCGACTTCGATCCCGCGCTTCCGCGCACCGAGACCGGCAAGCTCGCCCGCCGCGCGATCCGCGATCGCTACTGGGCAGAGAAGGGCCGCCGGATCTAGGCTCGCAGGCGCATTTCCTCCCCGTTCTCTCCTTTCCCCTCGGAGGGCCCATGAACGACCTCGCCGAACGCCTGACCCGCCTCGAGGACCGCTTCGCGATCCAGGACCTCATGTTCCGTTATGCCGAATGCGTCGACCTCGCGCGTTTCGACGAGCTGGGCGCCCTCTTCGCCCACGGCACCCTCGGCACCGAAGGCCCGGAGCGCATGCGCGGCGCGGCCCAGATCGGGAAGTTCTACGCCGCGACCAACAAGGTCCACGCCGACGGAACGCTGCGGACCCGCCATCTCGCGAACAACCCGATCATCGAGGTCGACGTCGCCGCACGCCGCGCCTCGGCGCGCTCCTACTTCGTCGTCTTCCAGG
>CAZFKD010000402.1:0-4478 GCA_964519695.1 uncultured Spirochaetaceae bacterium | reverse complement strand
CTCGTCACCCTCGGCACCGCGACCTTCATCCGCCTCGCGATGTCCCAGGCCGCCGACTCCCCCGAAGACGTGAACCGCGTGCTCGGCCAGCTCGTGACGGGCGTCGGCTTTCTCGGCGCCGGCGTGATGATCGCCCAGGAGGGCATCGTCAAGGGCGTCACGACCGGCGCCGTCATCTGGATCCTCGCCGCGATCGGCTCGGCGATCGGTCTCGGATTCTCGCAGGGTGCGGTCGCCCTCTCGCTCGTCACCGTCGCGATCCTCGTTGGGATCGAGAAGCTCGAGACGAGCGTGCTCTGGCTCGCGCGCGGCGTGCACGAGCGCGGCGATTCGCGCGAGGATGCGCGAGGCGCCGACGCGCGTACCCCAGCGGGCGACGAAGAGAAGCCCCCGCGGCGGCGCGGACTGGGACCGGAGCGTTAGTTTTGCCCAGAGCCAGGGAGGCCCGGACGCAGCCGCCGAGCGCGGCGTGCTCGCGATTGGACGACCGTCCGGCGCTGACTCAGAATCCCTGCTCGGGGTCCGCGGTCCGGTCCGGGGATCCGCTGCTTCGGTCGATCCAACCCGAGGAGCCCTGCCGATGACCTCCGCCCCCCTGCTCCCGTTGCGTGTCGAGCCCCTCCCGGATACGACCTTCGGCGCGATCGTCCGCGGCATCCGCCTCGCCGAGATCGACGATGCGACCTTCGCGCAGCTCTACGCCGCCTGGCTCGAGCACGCCCTGCTCGTCTTTCCAGACCAGCACCTCAAGCCCGCAGAGCAGGTCGCCTTCGCCGACCGCTTCGGCCCGCGCGAGTTCGAGCTCGCGCCGATCAGCAACGTCTTGCCCGACGGTTCGCTGCGTGACCCCGAGAAGAACGACGCCATCCTGCGGATCTTGAAGGGCAACCAGGGTTGGCACGCCGACAGTACCTACATGCCGATCCAGGCGAAGGCCGCCGTTTTCACGGCCCATGTCGTCCCGCCGACCGGCGGAGAGACCGAATGGGCCGACATGCGCGCCGCCTTCGATGCGCTCGAGCCGGCGCTGCGAGAGCGGGTCGCGACGCTGACCGCCCATCACTCGATCGTGTATGGGCAGCTGCGCATGGGGCTCGCGCCGCCGGAGGCGGGCGGCGAATATGCGGGCGGGTACGGCTTCGAGGGCGGTGCCGCGCCGCTGCGTCCGCTCGTCAAGATCCACCCGGAGACGGGGCGGCCATCCCTCCTGATCGGTCGCCATGCCCACGCAATCCCCGGCCTCGAGCCTGGCGAATCGGAGCGGCTCCTCGATTCCCTCGTCGAGTTCGCGTGCCGGCCGCCGCGCGTGTACCGACATGCCTGGACGCCCGGCGACGCGGTCATCTGGGACAACCGCTGCCTGCTGCATCGCGGCCTGCCGTGGGATCTCGGGCAGCCTCGCGTCATGTACCACGCGCGGGTGAAGGGTGATCCGGCGAGCGAGGCGGCGCTCGAGGCGGATCCTGCCCAGACGGCGCGGGAGGCGGGGCCGACTTCCGTCCGCGGCGACGCGGGTATCGATGGGCGCGGCGAGTAGCCGGCCCGTGGCAGGCGGCGGGCGCGGCGACGCGGCGCCGGTCCCCGGTCGCGCGCCTAACCCTTCGCGAGCGGCGGATCGCCCTGCGGAAATCCGATGCCCTGGCGCACGAACTCGCCGTGCATGAAGAGCGAGTCGAAATACTCTTTGACGCGGCAGATCTTCTCGCCGCGGAAGTAATAGAGCATGTGGTATTCGGTGTCGTAGGCGCCGCCGTCCATCGCGCGGTCGACGTGGCGCATCTCGATCGCGACGGAATCGCCCTCGGCGATCGCGTTCAGGATCTCGAAGTCGTAGCTGCGCGTCCCGGTCTCGAAGAGCTCGTCGTCGATCGCGATGTAGGTGCCGAAGATCGCGTCGCGGCCGCGGAAGGGACCGCCGGCGAGCGAGGGCGGAGACTGCCAGGTCGCGTCCTCGGTCATCATGGCCTTGGCCCGGGCGAGCTCGCCCTTCGAGATGGCCGTCAGGAAATCGATCGCGGTCTGCTTGTTGCGAGCCGTGGACATGACGTCTCCTTTCCTTGCCTCGCCTCGCCCGCCACGGCGCCCGGGGCACCGCGCGGGCGCGGCTGGCTTCGGACGACCTCAGGAGGTCGGCATGCGCGGATTGCGCATGCCGGCGAACCAGCCGCCGTCGGCGACGAACTCGGAGCCGGTGCAGTAGCTGCCTTCGTCGGTCGCGAGGAAGAGGATGACTCGCGCCACCTCTTCCGGCATCCCGACGCGGGGGATCGCGAAGTTCGCATAGACGTCGCGATTCAGCTCCTCGACGCTGCTCCGCTCGGAGCCGCCCATCGCGGTGTACATGCCGCCCGGATGGACGCTGTTGACGCGGATGCCGTAGGGGCCGAGCTCGATCGCAGCGTTCTTCGTGAGACCGCGGACGGCCCATTTCGTCGACGAGTAGGCGGAGAGGCCGGCCGACGAGTGCAGGCCGTCGATCGACGACACGTTGATGATCGAGCCACCGCCGGCGGACTTCATCGGCACGATCGCCGAGCGGATGCCGAGGAAGGTGCCGAACTGGTTGATCTCGAAGACGCGCTTGTAGTCCTCGTTCGTGGTGTCGAGGAGACTCGCCATGTGGACGACGGCGGCGTTGTTGACGAGGACGTTCAGCGGACCGAACTGCCCTGCGCGCTCGACGGCTCGCTGCCAATCGGCTTCCTGGCGCACGTCCATCGGCAGGAACGCCGCGTCTGCGCCGAGCTCCTTCGCGAGCGCCTCGCCCTCGTCGCGCAGCACGTCGCCGAAGACGACCTTCGCGCCCTCCTCGATGAACGATCGAACCGTCGCCGCGCCGAGTCCGCGAGCGCCGCCCGTCACGATGGCCGTCTTGCCTGATAGCCGCCCCATCAAATCTCCTCCTCTCGTTTCAGGACTTCGTCGATCGCCGCCATCACGTCCGCGGCGACGGACTGCTCGTCGCGCGCCGCGTCGATGCGAACGCGCTCCTCGACCTGCAGCGACCGGAAGATCTCCGCGACCTGCTCGAGATAGTTCAGCTCCTCGAAGGCCGGCTCGTGCGGACCGCCGCGCGCCGCGACCCGGGCGAGCCCCTCCGCCGGATCGATTTCGAAGAAGAGCATCCGATCCGGCCGGCCGAACTCCACCTGGCTATCGGCGAGCAGCTTCGCCGGATCGAAACCACGCGCGCCTTGATAAGCCACGGTACTGAAATACGAGCGGTCGCAGAGGACGACCCGCCCCGCGGCGAGGGCCGGCTCGACCGTGTCCCGCATGTGCTCACGGCGATCCTTGATGAACCAGGCGAGCTCGGTCTCCCGGGGCACACGATCGGTCGTACGCGCCATCTCCCGGATCTTCCTGCCCCAGAGCCCCCGGGTCGGCTCACCGGTCTCGAGCACGTCGACACCGCGCGCACGCAGGACGGCCGCTGCCCGCCTCAGCTGGGTCGTCTTCCCGCTGCCATCGACACCTTCGAAGACGATGAGTTTCCCGCGCTTCACACCGCCTCCGAGAACGCGTGGACCCGAGCCCGTGCGCGATCACCGCGAAACCCGTCTCGATTCGCCCGCGCAGCGCAATCGGCGCTGGTACGGATCTCGCAACGCCGTACGCCATCGCCTTCGGGCGTGCTTCGTCCGGCTCCTCTAACGGGACCGGGAGCCGGGGGAAGCCGAGATCGCCGGACGGGGGCACAGGGTTCGTGTCGGGACAAACAAAACGGGGTGAAGCCCGCCACGAGCTCCCGTCCGGCGATTCTCATCCACCTTGATCAAATGGAGTGTCGAACCCGGACTCGCGATTGCAGACCTGCCTCGCAGACGAGTTGGGGCGAAGAGCCCGATCTCGAACTCGTCGCATCGTGAGTCGAATGGTTTCACGTCTACGAGCCACCCGCGAAGCATCAATCGAGAGAACGGGGGCGGACGCGCTCATTGCCGAACAGATGATGCGAAGAACGGGATCCATTCTTTGGAGTCGACACTTCCCTGATGGGGATGTCGCCCCGATCAGAGCAGCAAGAATGCAATGACGAACCCGTAGATCGCGATCGACTCGATGAGGACCATGCCCAAAATGAAGCTCTGGAACATTGCGCCAGCAGCTCCCGGATTGCGCGCGATACCAGCAGTGGCATTGCCAGCGGTAAGACCCTGCCCGATGCCACAGCCCAGACCTGCGAGCCCTACTGCCAATCCTGCGCCGATTCCGACGTTGCTGGCTCCGCCATCCTGGGCGAAGGCAGCGACCGGAACGAGGGAAAGGAAGAGGGCCCAGACGAGGACACGGACGGAACGACGCATACGATTGTTTCCTTAATTATCGAGAGTGTGATAGGGACGGACAGAGTTGAACACATGGGGTGAAGGTTGGCGAAGGTCAGTGCGCTTCTTCGAGCGCCTGACCGATGTAGATCATCGTAAGTAGCGCGAAGACGAAAGCTTGAAGAAAACACACGAGCATGCCGAGGCCAA
>CAZFKD010000401.1:0-4489 GCA_964519695.1 uncultured Spirochaetaceae bacterium | reverse complement strand
GGCCTCGTCCTGACGAAGCTCGACGGCACCGCCAAGGGCGGCGTCATCGTCGGCCTGGCGGATCAATTCGGGATTCCCGTGAAGTTCGTCGGCGTCGGCGAATCGGTCGAGGATCTGCGGCCCTTCGTGGCCGGCGAGTTCGCCGACGCGCTCTTCGGCGATGGCGATGGCGACGGAGACTGAGCCGCGATGGCCGAATACATCCTCGCGCTGGATCAAGGCACGACCTCTTCGCGGGCACTGCTCTTCGACCGCGCGTTCGGCATCCGCGGCGTCGAGCAGCTCGAGTTCAAGCAGCATTTCCGCAAGCCCGGCTGGGTCGAGCACGATGCCCTCGAGATCTGGGAGACCCAGCTCCGGACCGCGCGCGGCGCGCTCGCCCGCGCTGGCGTCGCCGCCCGCGACGTCGCCGCCCTCGGCATCACGAACCAGCGCGAAACCACCGTCGTCTGGGATCGCAAGACCGCTCTCCCCATCCATCCCGCGATCGTCTGGCAATCGCGCCAGTCGAGCGGGATCTGCGATGCGCTGCGGGCGGCCGGCCTCGAAGAAGAGGTTCGCTCCCGCACCGGCCTGCGGATCGATTCGTACTTCTCGGGAACGAAGATCCGCTTCATCCTCGACGCCGTCGAAGGCGCTCAGGCCCGCGCCGAGGCGGGCGAGCTCTGCTTCGGCACCATCGATACCTGGCTGATCTACCGCCTGACCCGGGGCCGGGTCTTCGCGACCGAGGCCTCGAACGCCTCGCGAACGCTGCTCTTCAACATCCACACCGGAGACTGGGACCAGACCCTGCTCGCCGCCCTCCGGATCCCGCGCGCGATGCTGCCGGAGGTCCGCGATTCGATCGGCGTCTTCGGCGAGACCGATCCGGAATGGCTCGGCCATCCGATCCCGATCGCCGGCGTCGCCGGGGACCAGCAGTCGGCGCTCTTCGGCCAGGGCTGCCTCTCGCCCGGCCAGGCGAAGAACACCTACGGCACGGGCTGCTTCCTGCTGATGAATACGGGCTCCGAAGCGCCCCGCTCGCAGGCAGGTCTCGTCACGACCGTCGCCTGGCGCCGGGAAGGGCGCCTCGAATACGCGCTCGAGGGCTCCGTCTTCGTCGCGGGATCGGCGGTGCAGTGGCTGCGCGACGGGCTCGGATTCGTCGCCCAGGCGCGGGACACCGAGGCGCTCGCGGCGAGCGTTCCCGACAGCGGCGGCGTGTATGTCGTGCCGGCCTTCGTCGGCCTCGGCGCGCCCTACTGGGACGAGCAGGCGCGCGGGACGATCGTCGGCATCACGCGCGGAACGACCCGCGCCCACATCACCCGCGCGACCCTCGAATCGATCGGCTTCCAGACCCGCGACGTGATGCAGGCGATGGCGCAGGATTCGGGCATCACGCCGGCGGTCCTGCGCGTCGATGGCGGGGCCTGCGAGAACGATCTGTTGATGCAGTTCCAGGCGGACATCCTCGGTATCCCCGTCGAACGGCCGATGGTCCTCGAGGCGACGGCGATGGGCGCGGCGGCGCTGGCGGCCTTCGGCGCCGGACGACCGCGAGGCGCGCTATGCGACCTGGCTGCGAGCGGTCGAACGCTCGCGCGGATGGGCGGAGGAGGGCGCGTGAGCCGGCCCCTCGTGATCGCCCATCGCGGCGCCTCCGGCGAGTGTCCGGAGAACACGCTCGGCGCCTTCGAGCGCGCCATCGCGCTGCAGGCCGACATGATCGAGACCGATCTTCATCTGACGCGCGACGGCGTCGTCGTCATCCACCACGACGCGTCGCTCGCCCGCCTGGGCGCCCGGGGCGAGATCCGCGATTACGCGGCCGCCGAGCTGGCGGGCCTCGATGCCGCCCGCGGTGCGGGGCCCGTCGAGCGGATTCCGAACCTGCTGGATCTGCTCGACCGGTTCGGCGAGCGGATCGAGTTCAACCTCGAGCTGAAGGTCGGGGAGTCGGCCGCCTACGAGGGGATCGAGGCGCAGGTCGTCGCGGCGGTCGAGGCGCGGGGGCTGCTGCCGCGGATGCTCTTCTCGAGCTTCGAGGATCCGGTCCTCGAACGGCTGCGGCAGGCGAGCGCGCAGGCGCGGATCGCGGTGCTCGTTTCGGCGCGAAAGCCGAAGCGGGTGCTCGAACGGGCCGAGCGGGTCTCGGCCGAGGCGATCAACCCTCATGTTTCGCTGGTCAACCGGGCCTTCGTGGGGGTGGCCCATGCAGCCGGCCTGCGGGTCTATCCGTACACGGCCAACGAGGAGCGGGAGATGATCCGGCTGCTCGATTGCGGTGTGGACGGGATCATCACGAACCATCCCGACCGGCTCCGGCGGCTGATCGAAAATCGCTAGAGGGCCGCGCGGACAAAGCCTTGCCACTTCATGCTGCATCCGCGGCTGGTTGACTTTCCGGAATCCGTGGTTTAGGGTCGCAAGTTCGAAAAAACGTTGAACCTGCGGCGACTTAGCGGTCCGTAGGGCGATTCTCGACAGGCTGCCTGGCCTTGTGCCGGGATCCCGCTGACTCCTGATCGGTCGCGATCAGGGCGCTGGACCCGGACCCGAGCCCGATCGGCCTGGGGAATTCCCGACCGTGTCGCATCGAACGAGACGGATTCTGGCCGTCCTAGCACCCCCCGCGCAGGCGTCGGTCGCCGGCGGGGACCGTGCGGGCCCGTCCTGCGCCGAGCGACTGCTCCGGGCGGGCGGCGACCTCGATGTGCACTGCGAATCGTGAGCTCGCGGCAGCTCTTCGCCGACGCCCCCTCGCGCCGGACTCGGTGAGTCCGCACGAAAGGCGCCGGGCACGCCAGGAAAGCCGGATACGCGCATGATGCGATACGGACTGCCGCCCAAGCAGGGACTCTACGACCCCGCCCTCGAACACGACGCCTGTGGCATCGGATTCGTCGCCGACCTGAAGCGGCCCGCGAGCCACGCCATCATCGAGCATGCGACGACGGTTCTCTGTCGGTTGACCCATCGCGGCGCCGCGGGCGCCGACGAGGCGACCGGCGACGGCGCCGGCATCCTGATCCAGACCCCCGACAAATTCCTGCGCAAGGTCGCGGACGCTGCCGGCTTCGGACTGCCGGCGCGGGGCGCCTATGCCTCGGCGCTGCTGTTCATGGCCAACGAGGCTGCGGAGCGGCAGAAGCAGGTCGAGATCATCGAGGCGGCGATCGCGGCCGAGGGGCAGAAGCTCCTCGGTTGGCGCGGCGTGCCGACGAACCCCGATGCGATCGGCCGGATCGCCCGCTCCGGCATGCCGTACATCCGGCAGCTCTTCGTCGGCGCAGCCGCCGGGCTCGACCAGCCCGGCTTCGAGCGGAAGCTCTATGTCATCCGCCGCCTGATCGAGAACCGGATCGATCAGCTCGGCTCCGCCTTCCATGCCGCGAGCCTCTCGTCGAAGACCTTCCTCTACAAGGGCATGTTCCTGGCCCACCAGACCGGCGAGTTCTTTCCCGACCTGCTGGACCCCGACATGGAGACGCGGCTCGCCGTCGTCCACCAGCGCTACAGCACGAACACGTTCCCGACCTGGGACCTCGCGCAGCCCTTCCGCTATCTCGCGCACAATGGCGAGATCAATACGATTCGCGGCAACCAGAACTGGATGAACGCGCGCCACGGGACGCTGCGCTCGCCGCTCTTCGGCGACGACCTGAAGAAGCTCTTCCCGGTCATGCGCGAAGGCACGAGCGACTCGGCGCGCTTCGACAACGCCCTCGAGTTCCTCCATCTCTCGGGGCGCGATCTCGCCCACTCGATGCTCCTCATGATCCCGGAGGCCTGGGAGAACGACGAGCTGATGGATCCCGATCGGCGCGCGTTCTACGAGTACCACTCGTGCATGATGGAGCCCTGGGACGGACCGGCGTCGATGTGTTTCTCGAACGGCGACGGCGTCGGCGCCGTGCTCGATCGCAACGGGCTGCGGCCTTCGCGGTACATCCTGACGAAGGAAGGCCTGCTCGTGATGGGCTCCGAGGTCGGGACGCTCAAGATCGACCCGGCGGACGTCGTCGTGAAGGGGCGCCTCGAGCCGGGCCGGATCTTCTACGCCGATCTCGAGGAAGGTCGCATCATCGACGATGCGGAGCTCAAGGGCCGCTACATCAACCGCCATCCCTATCGGACCTGGGTCGAGACGAATCGCGTGACCCTCGACGATCTGCCGCGGGTCGAGCCGACCCATCGGCCGAATCCCGAGCTGCGGCTCCCGCTCCAGCAGTCCTTCGGATACACGCTCGAAGACCTCCGCTTCCTGATCGCCCCGATGGCAGCGGGCGGCAAGGAGGCGCTCGGATCGATGGGCGACGACTCGGGTCTCGCCTGTCTGTCCGACAAGCCGCGTCTGCTCTTCCAGTACTTCAAGCAGAACTTCGCCCAGGTCACGAATCCGGCGATCGATTCGATCCGCGAGCGGCCCGTGATGACGCTCGACTCGACGCTCGGTGCCGAGAAGAACCTGCTCGAAGAGACGCCCGAGCATGCGCGACTG
>CAZFKD010000400.1:0-4504 GCA_964519695.1 uncultured Spirochaetaceae bacterium | reverse complement strand
CGGGTCGTCGAGAAGGTGGGCCCGGCCGTCGTCAACATCACGACCGAGCGGCTGCAGGAGCGGCCCAGCCCGTTTCCCTCCAATCGCCAACCCGAGATCGGCCCGATGTCGGACGATTTCTTCGAGCATTTCTTCGAGCCGGGCGAGCGGCGGACCCGGAGCCTCGGATCGGGCGTCATCTTCGACCGCGACGGCCACGTCCTCACCAACGAACACGTCGTCGCCCGCGCCGAGCGCGTCCGCGTCGCGGTCTCGGACGGCCGGGAATTCGACGCGGAGCTCGTCGGCGCGGATCCCCACAACGACCTCGCCGTGCTGCGCATCCTGACCGACGAGACGCTGCCTTTCGTGCCGCCAGGCCGCTCGGAGGACCTGATGGTCGGCGAGCCGGTGATCGCCATCGGCAATCCCTTCGGTTTCTCGAACAGCGTGACGACGGGCGTGATCTCGGCGGTCGATCGCTCCGTGAACGCGCGCGGCGATTTCGCGTTCCACGGCCTGCTCCAGACCGACGCCGCCATCAATCCCGGCAACTCGGGCGGCCCGCTCGTGAACGGGGCCGAGGGAATCGGGTTCGCGATCCCGATCGAGGTCGCGCGCCGGGTGATCCGCGAGCTGCTGCTCTACGGCGAGGTCCATCCCGTCTGGCTCGGCCTCGAGTTCCAGGATCTCGATCCGGCGCTGCGCGAGGTGATGGCGCTCCCGCGCGGGGTCGCCGGCGCGCTGATCAATCGACTGCATCCCGACAGCCCCGCCTCGCGCGCCGGCATCCGCCGCGGGGACCTCGTCGCGAGCCTCGACGGCCGCGCGATCCGCGACGCCGGTCAGCTCTTCGAGATGCTCGAGGGCATGACGCCCGGGCAGAAGCGGGTCTTCGAGCTCTATCGGGACGGCCGCTTCCACAAGGCGAGCGTCACCGCCGAAGAGCTCCCCCAATCGGTGGTCGACAGCATCGCCAGTCGCAAGCTCGGCGTCGACCTGTCACTCTCGCAGAAGGCCGGGAGCTTCGAGATCACGGCCGTCTCGCCGGACTCCGCCGCGTCGAAGCTCGGCCTGCGTCCGGGCGATCAACTGCTGCGCATGAACGGCGTCACGCTTGCCTCTCGCGAGGATCTGCGACGCGCGGTGGCCCGGCTTCGCAGCAGTGCGCGGGCGCTGATCGTGGTTCAGCGGGGACCCGGCCGTTACCATCTAGCCCTTCCCCTGATCTGAGCGAGGGCGTTCGCGGGCAGCCGTCCGCGCGCCGCCGCCGAGATCGGGCGTTGATTCGAGAGGAGAAGAGAGCATGCGTCGAGTGGGAATCGCGATCGTCACTGCAGCCCTGATGCTGATCGGCACCGCCGGCTGCCTCGAGAGCGATGCGAAGGAGCAGGCGACCCGCGCGGAGCCGACTCCGGCTGCCGAATCGACGACGCCGGTCGCTTTCGATCTCTTCGGCTCGCAGGAGGACGACGACGCGGAGGGCGCGGCCGCAGCGGGCAAGCGCGTGGAGCACGCCGTCTTCTGGCGCAGCGACAGCGACATCCCCGAGGCCCAGCCGGCGGGCATCCCGACGAGCTTCGCCGACCTCGCCGAGCGGGTCGCTCCCGCGGTCGTCAGCATCCAGACGAGCGGGACCATCGATCTCGGCGCGCAGCCCATGCTGCCCCCGGGCTTCGAGGAGTTCTTCGGCGGCCGCCCCTTCGGCCCCCACGGCCGCGGCCGCAAGCACAAGAGCAGCGGCGAGGGCAGCGGCTTCGTCATCTCGGCCGACGGCTACGTCGTGACCAACAACCACGTCATCGAGAACATGGACGAGATCAAGGTCCGCTTCCTCGACGGCAAGCAGCTCGAGGCGAAGGTCGTCGGCCGCGACCCCAAGACGGACATCGCCCTGCTGAAGGTCGACCCGGCGAACGGCAAGACGCTCGCCACGATCGCGCTCGGCGATTCCGACGCCATCCGCGCGGGCGACTGGGTCGTCGCGATCGGCAATCCCTTCGGACTCGAGCATACGGTCACGGCGGGCATCGTCTCGGCCAAACATCGCCGGGACGTCACGAACGAATCCTACGAGGACTTCATCCAGACCGACGCCGCCATCAACCCCGGCAACTCCGGCGGCCCGTTGATCGACCTGCAGGGCCGCGTCGTCGGCATCAACACCGCCATCCGCAGCGACGCCAACACGATCGGCTTCTCGGTCCCGATCAATCAGGCGAAGCAGATCCTGCCGCAGCTGAAGAGCGACGGCCGCGTCACGCGCGGCTGGCTGGGCGTCCAGATCCAGGAAGTCACCGAGGCGATGGCCGGCCAGTTCGGCCTCGACGAGCCGCGCGGCGCGCTCGTTTCGCAGATCCTGGAGGGCACGCCGGCCGCGGAGGGCGGCATCGAGCGCGGCGACGTGATCGTCGAGTTCGACGGCCAGCCGATCGGCGAATGGCGAGACCTGCCGATCGTGGTCGCGCAGGCCGAGGTGGAAAAGAAGGCCAGGGTCGTCGTCCTGCGCGACGGCAAGCGCAAGCAGCTGCACGTCAAGATCGGTCGCCTGCCCGACGACGAGCCGCTCGCGGCGTCCGAGCCGGCGAAGGAAGGCGCGGGCGCCTACGGCCTCAGGCTGCAGGACCTGACGCCGGCTCTCGCCGAACAGCTCGGGATCGACGACGCCGAGGGCGTCCTCGTCGCCGACGTCGATCCGGCAGGGCCGGCGGCGGAGGCCGGCATCCGGCGCGGCGACCTGATCGTCGAGGTCGATCGGGTCGCGGTCTCGAGCGCCGAAGCCCTCGCCGAGAAGCTCGGCGCGGCGAAGAAGAGCGTGCTGCTGCTGGTCCGCCGCGGCGAGAACACGCTCTACGTCGCGATCGAGCGCGAGGACGACTGAACGACCGTGACGGCCGAGAAAGCGATCGCCGTGCTCGACGTTCGATTCAGGGCCGCCGGCGAAGCTCGCGGAGCTCGTGATCGGGCACGACGCGCAGGGGCATGTTGTCGCTGGTCTGCGAGAGGATGAGCGAGCGGTCCGCGCGCAGGCAGGTGGCGGCCCAGGCGCCGGCGGCGGTGAACGTGCTGATCTGCACGTTGTCGCCGGCCGCGACCGGCAGGCGATGCAGCTCCTGGAAGATCTGCGCCTGCCGCTCGAAGGCGCCCGAGGTCTGCTCGATCAGCCCGGCCTCGCGGTCGTGGATCTCGATGTTCGAGCCGCAGCGGCCGACGATCGGCTTGGCGACCCAGCCCTGCTCGCGCAGCGAGCCCGTCAGCTCGAACGACGTCCGCAGCAGATACGGACATTCCGGAAAGAGCTGGAAGAGGACGGGCAGGATCGCCTTGTTCGAGGGGATCAAAGTCCAGAGCGGCTCGTAGACCATCACGCTCTTGCGCAGCAGTACGTCGACCAGGCGCGGCGCCCCGGCATGACGCTGGCCCGGCTTGTAGGTCCGGAGCTTTTCGGGATCGTCGCCGCACTCCGCGCGGATCTGATCGAGGGCCGTCTCCCAGGCCCAGGTCTTCCAGACCCAGCGAATGGGCTCGCCGTCGGGATCGAGGACGTCGCCCTGCGCGTCCCAGGCGAGGCCGTCGACGCCCTTCAGGATCTTGCACTCGATGCCCGCCTCCTCGAGCGCTTCCTTCATGAAGAGCGCGTGATAGGTCTCCTCGGGATCGCGGTCCTGCATGATGTGGAGCGGCGAGTCGACGTCGCTCGCGCGCCAGGCGTCGACGAGCGCGTCGTGGAGCGATTCGCCGGGATCGCGCCCGACGTCGCAGCCGTGGTGCTCGGCCCAGCGGCCCTGGATCTTGCCGCATTCCATGTGGCAGGCGGCGGAATCCGCGTTGTACTCGTAGACCTTGAGGCCGCGGGGCGAGAGCGCGAAATCGAAGCGGCCCGTGATCATCTGGTTGAGGCGATTGTTCCAGGACTCGTGGATCTTCGGCCAGAGCGCGCGCGGCAGATTGAAGCGCGCGAGCAGCGCCTCGTCGCGCAGGACGTGCTCGGTCGCGTGCATGAAGAGGCCGTGGAGCTCGCCGGTCGCGCGGACGAGCTCGTCGTGGGCGCTCTCGGAGATCACGAAATAACGCCGCTGGTCCTCGTCCCGGGTCGCGAGGCGATGACCGCCGACGACCTCGACGTAGGCGGCCTCGTCGGCGTTCGCGACGTTGAGCCAGGAGCGGCGCGAACGCCGCTTCTTCTCGACCTCGCGCGCCTCGATCGCGAAGAGCTCCGGGTCGACGAGCGCCATCGGCTCGGCGTGGGTCGGATCGTCGGTCTGGATGACCCAGCCGAGGATCGTCGCGTCCTTGAACGAGCATTCGACCCAGTACTCGCCGTCCTCGGTGACCTTCGCATGCAGCTCGCGCGCAAAGGAGCGGCCCTCGGGCCAGACGTGGTGACCGACGTTCTGCTCGGCGAAGCGGACGAACTCGAGGCCGACCTCGGTCACGACGGCGACGTGGCCCGTGTGCTCGAACTCGCCGTCGGGGGACCAGATCAGCAGGCAGCCCGGCTCGGGCGGGCGACGCGAGCCGTTGG
>CAZFKD010000399.1:263-4512 GCA_964519695.1 uncultured Spirochaetaceae bacterium | reverse complement strand
TCGACCGCGGGCGCATCCGCGCCGAGCTCGAGCGCACGCTCGCGCGCTCGCTGGACCTGCTGGAGACGGAGATCGCGATCGCGAGCGGGCAGCGGCAGAGCGCGCGCCTCGCGACCCTCGGCGGAGAGCTCGTCGTCGACCTCCTGCGCGACAAACGCGAGCTCGCCACCGGCCGCCTCTTCATGCTGCTCGGCCTGCTGCATCCCGAAGAGGATTTCCGCTCGATCCGGGAAGGCCTCCAGGGCGAGGACGACAAGGGACGGGCCAGCGCCCAGGAGCTCGTCGAGACCCTGCTCGCCCGGGACGAGGCCGTGCAGGTCCTTCGCCTCGTGCGCGGCCTCCGGGACTCGCTCCAGCCCGACGAGAGCGACACGGCCCGCCCCACCGCGAGCGCTCGCTACGAGACTGCGATCCGGTCGCTGTTGATCGACGACAGCCGATCCGTCCGCGCGGTCGCGATGTATCACGCGAGCGAGGTCGGGATCCGGATGGATCCGGAGCGCGCCGACCGGGCGAGCGACGGTCTCGAGAGCGCAGCCGACGCCGAGAGCAGGGAGCTGCGCGAGCGGGCCCTGTCCGCGCTGCGAGACGCACGAGCGCGCGGACGTCGACCCGCGTTCGACGTCGTCCCGACGGGTTGAAATGGCGCGTCTCCCCCTCGTCTCCCCCCTCGATCGCGCGCTCTTCCTGAAGGCCCAGCCCTATTTCGGGGGTCTCACGCCGAACCTGCTCGCGCTGCTCGCCTCCCACGGCGAAGAGGAGTTCTTTCCTGCGGGCAGCTTCATTCGTCGTGCGGACGATCCGATCGACACGATCCATTTCTTCGGATCCGGGCGTCTCGTCATCGAACACGTCTTCGAGGACGGGACTGCGCGCTTCGAGATCGCGCCGCCCGGTGCGATCGGGCTCGCCGACCACCTCGCGAAGACGCCCGGGCCGCCGGCCGCCCGTGCCGTCGTCGATACCTTCTGCCTGACTCTCGCGACGGCCGATCTCGACCAGATCCTCGAGGACCATTTCGCGCTGGTCCACACGATCGCCCGCGCCAGCTGCGATTCCGTCGTCGAAGCGCGCAAGGCGCTCGCCATGACCCGCACCGACGAGCCTGGCTTCGGCGACGATGACGGCGGCGAAACCCCGGCCGTGCTCGACCTCGTCCAGCGCCTGGCCCGCGCCCGCCGCGCCCCGCTGCTCGAGGGAACGAACCTCACCCTGCTCGCCGAGCTCATCAAGCTCGACGAGCCCGCGCTGCTCGCCCCCGGCGAGGCCCTCTGGAGCGAAGGCGACGTCATCGATCGGATGACGTTGATCCTCGACGGGCGTTTCCGGACGAACGGGCGCTTCGGTACGGCCCATGCGGGGCCCGGCGCGATGCTCGGCGGCTTCGAGATCGCCGCGACCGGGCCGCGCTTCGAGGGCTGGGTCGCCGAGGCTCCGTCGCGTGTCCTCTCGATCGATCGGGAGCTCTTCGTCGACCTGCTCGAGGACCATTTCGAGTTCGCGCAGGTCTATCTTCGCCGCCTTTCCGAGCAGGTCGCGCGGGGCGTCCGCGCCCGGGCGAAGCTCGCCCTCGAGAGGGAACGCACCCGATGAGCGAAATGCGCGGGATCCGGGCCTTCTTCGACGTGCGGCCGGAAGAGCGGCGCATCGCCGCGGCGATGTCGACCTACTTCTTCCTGGTCATCACGAGCTTCTGGATCCTGAAGCCCCTGAAGAAGACCCTCTTCATCGGGCATCATGCCGACGCGGGCTTCGACGTCTTCGGGCGGCTCTACTCGGCCTCGGAGGCAGAGCTGCTCGCGAAGGTGATGAACATGGTCGTCGCCGCGGTGGCGGCCTACGCCTTCGCGCTGCTCTCCCGGCGCCTTCGCCGCGAGCGCCTCACGATCGTCTTCACGCTCTTCTTCATCGCCGCCTACGGGCTCTTCGCCGCCGCACTCTCGGTACCGAAGCCGTCCACGCTCGCCGTCTGGAGCTTCTATCTGTTCGGCGACCTGTTCAGCACGGCGATGGTCGCGGTCTTCTTCTCGTTCCTGAACGACAGCGTGTCCCCCGATGGCGCGAAGCGGCTCTACGGCGTCGTCGGCTTCGGCGGCGTCGCGGGCGGCGTCTTCGGCTCGACGGCGGTCCGTACGCTGATCGGCTCGCTCTCCCTCGCCGGCTGGCTCGGCATCACGGCATTCCTCGGCCTGCTGATCCTGGCCGTCGCCCTCGGCGCGGCGAGGGAGCTCGAGAACAGGGCGCATTCGGGCGGGCAACCGAGCCGCCCACCGTCCCCGCCCCCGAGCATCTCCGCAAGCCCCCCGGCGCCTGCGACCGTCGATCCGCACCCCGCCCTCGCGGGCCTCGGGCTCGTCTTCCGCTCGGACTATCTGCTCTCGATCGTCGCGATCGTCGGCCTCTACGAGGTCGTCTCGACGATCGTCGACTTCCAGTTCACGACCGCGATCGTCGAGTACGCGGGCAGCGACGCCGCCCGCGACCAGGCGTTCGCGACCGTCTACGCGACGACGAACTGGCTCTCGATGTTCGTCCAGCTCTTCCTGACCAGCTTCGTCATGCGGCGCTTCGGCCTGCGGACCGCGCTGCTCGTGCTGCCCTGCTCGATCGCGATCTCCTCCGTCGCCTTCGCCTCGCGCCCCTCGCTCGTGCTCGGCGGCACCCTCTCCGTCGCCGACAACGCCTTCAGCTATTCGATGAACCAGTCGGCGAAGGAGGCGCTCTACGTGCCGACGACGGTCGCCGAGAAATACCAGGCCAAGGCCTTCATCGACATGTTCGTGCAGCGCTTCGCGAAGGCGCTCGGCGTCGGGCTGGGCCTGATCGCCTCGACCTGGTTCGGCGGGCCGGAAGGCGTTCGCAAGCTCTCGTTCTTCGTGCTCCCGGCGCTCGCGCTCTGGGCCCTGGCGGCCGGCCATGCGGGGCGGCGCTTTGCCGAGCTCGAAGCGGCGCGGGCGCCCGACGCGGGCCCCGAATGAACGCACGATCGATTGCGCGACGCCGTCGCCGCGCATCGCCGATCCGCACGCTGGCGGCTCTCGTGCTCGCACCGCATCCGCTCGGCGTCTTCGCGCAGCCCGCGATCGCCACCGATGCCATCGAGGACCGCGGCGAGCGAGGCGCCCCGCGCCGTGTCGTCGTCTCCGCCTCCGGCCGCTATCGGGCGAACGGCATCCATCGATTCGTGCTCGGCGGCGGCTACCGCGATCTCTGGGAAGCCCCGATCGAGCTCCCCGTGCTCGACCTCGAGCGGGAGGCGGGCGGGCTCGTGCCGACCCGCCGCTTCGGCGGCCTGCAGACGTCGGTACTCGGCTTCGAGGGCGCCGACGGCCGGCTCTTCTCGTTCCGCGGGACGGACAAGGATCCGTCGGCCGTGCTCGATCCGCTGCTGCACGACACGCTCGTCCAGGCGGTCGTCCAGGATCAGATGGCGGCCCAACATCCCGGCGGCCCGCCTGCGGCGAACGTGCTGACCGAAGCGGCGGGCGTCCTGACCGTCCACGAGCGCCTCGTCGTCATGCCCGACGATCCGCGGCTCGGCGAGTTCCGCGCCGAGTTCGCCGGTCGCGTCGGCACCTTCTTCGAGTACCCGCAGCCCGCCTCTGCCTCCGGACCCGGGTTCCAGGGTGCCGGGGAGATCCTCGATCACGAAGCGCTCTACGACGCGCTCGCTCGGGACGACTCGGTCCGGGTCGACGCGCACGCCTTCCTGCGCGCGCGGCTGCTCGATCTGCTGCTCGGCGATTTCGATCGCCATCGCAAGCAGTGGCGCTGGGCCGAACTCGCGCCGGATGCGCCGCTCCAGCCGATCCCCGAAGACCGCGACATGGCCTTCGTTCGCTACGAAGGTCTCGGCCCGCGGATCATGAAGGTCTACGTCCCCATCCTCCAGCGATACGACGCGGACTACCCCTTCATCAAGGGCTTGACGCTGCACGGCTGGGAGCAGGACCGCTGGCTCCTGCCGGCGCTCGACTGGGCAGACTGGGAGCCGATCGTCGCGGACATCCAGGCGCGCCTCGACGACGAGACCATCGAACGAGCGATCGCGAGTCTCCCCCCCGAGTACGCAGCGCTGGACGGCGCCCGCCTCGCGCGGGACATCCGCGGTCGCCGCGACGGGCTGCCGCGCGCCGCCCGCCGATTCTACGAACATCTCGCCCGCGAGGTCGACGTCCAGACCTCGGATGCCGCCAACGCAATCCGCGTGGTGCGCAGCGACGACGGCAGCACGCGGGTCACGGTCGAG
>CAZFKD010000399.1:0-253 GCA_964519695.1 uncultured Spirochaetaceae bacterium | reverse complement strand
GTCGAGCCGCTCGATCCTGCTTCGCAGAGCGGATCGGGCGCAGGCCGCATCTCGTTCGACCGCGAGTTTCGTCCCGACGAGACGCAGGAGATCCGCCTCTACCTGCGCGGCGGCGACGACGACGTCGTCGTCCGCGGCGGCCGCGGCCCGATCCGGCTCCATCTGATCGCCGGCGGCGGCGCGAAGCGCGTCGACGATCGCGAAGGCGGCGGGACGCGCATCCGCGACGCGCAGGGGTCGGTTCGTGTCCTCG
>CAZFKD010000398.1:0-4539 GCA_964519695.1 uncultured Spirochaetaceae bacterium | reverse complement strand
TCCCGGCGCACCCGCTTCGAACGATTGCCGTGCTCCGGCGGTCTCGCGATCGCCCCGACGTCGAGGATCGGCGAAGCGTCGATCTCCTCCGCGCCGAGCAGCGAGGTAATGCGCTCGAGCGCGGCGACGAGGTAGCCCTGCTCCCAGCTCGGCAGCGTTCGGAAGCGCGTTTCGAACCGCTCCTGCAGGAGATCCGGCATCGAATCGAGAAACGCGCGTCCGGCGCTCGTCAGCGAGACCCAGACCTGACGACGGTCGTCCTCGCCGCGCTTGCGCACCGCGAGCTTCGCGTTTTCGAGGCTGTCGAGGAGCGTGCTGATCGTCGCCTGCGAAATGCTGGCCCGTACGGCGATCTGTCCGGCCGTCGCTTCCCCGGCCTGCGCGAGGATGCGCATGACGATGACCTGCGAAGCGGTGGTTCCGAGATCGCGTGCGAGGCCGCGGGAATGCGTTTCGGTGACGCGGATGATGCGACGCAGTGCGATCAGCGCCTGCTCTGCCAGATCGACCATGGAGCTCGATGCCCTCGGCTGTGGAAGGGGGCGACGATTGTAGCCGCGGCACGGCGCGGTGATGAATGACGGGGCCCGGGGGGAGCGTGCGGCAATTTACTTTTGAAAACGAAATATAATCCGATATTGTCTGTGGCCCATCGAAAGGGTGACGAGATCAAGAGAGGCCGTAAAATTGATCAAAATCAATGATATCAGCCATTTCAGAGATCGGAATAGAGAGAGGGCGAGTCCGATAAAGGTTTATCAATCGAAGGAAAATACCAATGCCTCGACGGCAACGCGGGCCGGGGCAGCACGGATCATCCGTCCCCCGACGATGCGCGACGGCGTCGCCGTCCACGACCTGATCCGGGCCTGCCCGCCACTCGACCTCAATTCGCTCTACTGCAATCTGCTCCAGTGCACGCATTTCGCGTCGACCTGCGCGATCGCGATCGACGCGGTCGATGGAGAGTCGGTGATCGGCTGGCTCTCTGCGCATCGCCCGCCTTCGGAGCCGGAGACGTTGTTCGTCTGGCAGGTGGCGGTCGCGGCCTCCGCCCGGCGGACGGGGCTCGCGCACGATCTCCTGGGCGACATCCTCGCCCGGGAAGCCTGTCGCGGCGTCGTTCGCGTCGGCGCATCGGTGACGACGACCAACGTCGCATCGCTCGGATTCTTCGAGAGCTTCGCCCGTCGCCGGGGCTCGCACGTCGAGATCGCGCCCTGGCTCGACGAGAGCGAGGCCTTTCAGTCGCGGCACGACAGCGAATGGTCCATTCGAATCGAAGACATCGAAGCGGGGCATCGGCCCCCGATCCAGGTCGACCGCTGCGGTCGACGAGAAAGGGGGACAACATGAACGCGAGAGTCGATCTTCATCGGAGTTCGAAGGAACGTCGGGACGCGAAGCCGGAGCCGAGTCCGAGCGAGGCCCGCAATCCGAGCGAGTCTCCGAGCGAGCTCAAACGGCTGCCCGCTCGCTTGACGATCTTCGAGCGCCGGGAATCGGCGGTTCGCAGCTATTCGCGGACCTTTCCCGTGCTGTTCGATCGCGCGGAGGGGGCGCGGATCTTCGACGCGCGCGGCCGGTCCTATCTCGACTTCCTGTCCGGCTGCTCGACGCTGAACTACGGCCACAACCATCCCGTCCTGAAGGAGGCATTGATCCGCTACATCGATGCGGACGGGATCAGCTGCGGGCTCGACCTGTTCACGCGCGCCAAGGGCGAGTTCCTCGAAGCGCTCGAGGGTCGGATCCTCCGGCCGCGCCAGCTCGACTACCTCGTGCAGTTCCCCGGGCCGACGGGAACCAACGCGGTCGAGGCGGCGCTCAAGCTGGCGCGCAAGGTGACGGGCCGACGGAACATCATCGCCTTCACGAACGGCTTCCACGGCGTGACGCTCGGCGCCCTCGCCTGCACCGGCAATCGCCTGCACCGCCTGGACGGCGAGCTGCCGCTCGGGGGTGTGACCCGGATTCCGTATGCGGGCTATCTCGGCGAGGCCGTCGACGGGCTCGATCTGCTCGAGAAGATGCTCGAGGATCCGTCCAGCGGCGTCGATCGGCCGGCGGCGATCATCCTCGAGACCGTACAGGGAGAGGGCGGACTCAACGCGGCCGACGCCGACTGGCTGCGCCGCGTCGAAGGCATCGCGCGCAGCTCGGGCGCCCTGCTGATCGTCGACGACATCCAGGCCGGCATCGGGCGAACGGGGCAGTTCTTCAGCTTCGAGTTCGCGGGGATCCGCCCCGACATCGTGACGATGGCGAAGTCGCTCTCGGGATACGGCCTCCCGCTCGCGGCGGTGCTCATCCGGCGCGACATCGATCAGTGGAGCGCGGGCGAGCACAACGGGACCTTCCGGGGCAACAGCGCGGCCTTCGTGACCGCCACGGCGGCGCTCGGGCATTTCTGGCAGGACGACGCGTTCGCGGCGCGCTCGCGGGAGCTCGGCAAGACGCTCCGGCTGCGCCTCGAATCGCTCGTGACGCAGTTCCCGGAGCTCCGGCGCAAGGGGCGCGGGATGATGCAGGGCATCGAGATGCCGTCGGGCGCGATGGCGTCGCGGGTCGTCGAGCTCGCGTTCGCAGAGGGCCTGATCATCGAGACGAGCGGCCCGTTCGGCGAGGTCGTCAAGATCCTCGCGCCGCTCGTCATCGAGCCCGCGGAGCTGGACGAAGGGCTGCAGATCCTGTTCGACTCGATCGGCGCGGCCCGCAAGGAGGAGCTGCCGTCGTGATCGTTCGCAAGCTCGCCGACATCACGGGAACCTCGCGCGACGTGCGAACCACGTCGTGGCGGAGCCTGCGCCTGATCCTCGCCGAGGACGGGATGGGCTTTTCGTTCCACCTGACCACGATCGATGCCGGCAGCTCGATCGAGATGCAATACCTCAATCATCTCGAGTCGGTGTATTGCATCGAAGGGCAGGGTGCGATCGAGGATCTCGGCCGGGGAGAGCGGCACGAGATCGAGCCGGGCGTCGTCTACGCGCTCGAACGTCACGATCGCCATCGGCTCCATGCGACGACGAAGCTCGTGCTCGCGTGCGTGTTCAACCCGCCGCTCCATGGCCGGGAGGTCCACGACCGCAGCGGCAGCTATCCGGCCGCCCAGGCCGTGTCGCAGGGCGACGCGTCGCATGGAGCCCCTGTTTCGGCGAATCCGGCTTCGGCGGCTTCAGCAAACCCGGCCCTGGCGGCTCCGGCGGTCCGTCCGGAGGCACCTTGAACGCGCCGAACTACGCGAGTCGCTCGCGACTGGCCGAGCCGTCCCGGCCGCGCAAGGAGCCCGTCGTCTGGTCGAGCTGGCGTCCGGGGGCGCCGCTGCGAATCGACGAGAAGCGGAGCTTCGAGGAGAACGGCTATCTGGTCTTCCGCCGCCGATTTTCGCCCGGTGAGGTCGCGCGGCTGCGGGCCGAGGCCGACCGTCTGCGCGACGGCGCTGCGACGCTCGTCGATCCCGAGACCGTCGTGCGGGAGCCGGCCGGCGAGTCCGTCCGTTCGATCTTCGAAGTTCACAGGCAGAGTCCGGTGTTCCGCTGTCTCACCGCCGACGTCCGGCTGCTCGACGTGGCGCGCTGGCTGCTCGGCGACGACGTCTACCTCCATCAATCCCGGCTCAACTACAAGCCGGGCTTCGAGGGCGAGCCCTTTCCCTGGCATTCGGATTTCGAGACCTGGCATAGCGAGGACGGGATGCCGGAGATGCGTGCCGTCTCGGCTTCGATCCTGCTCGACGACAACACCGCCTGCAACGGCCCCCTGATGGTGATCCCCGGCTCGCATCTGCGCTTCTTCCCCTGCGCCGGGGAGACGCCGGAGGAGCACTATCGCGAGTCGCTCCGGCGTCAGCGCTACGGCGTCCCCGATCCGGATCTGCTCACGGAGCTCGCGCGGACCTACGGGATCGAGGCGTTGACCGGAGAAGCCGGGACCGTCGTCGTCTTCGACTGCAACCTGCTCCACGCCTCCGCCGGGAACATCACGCCGCTGCCGCGCTCGAATCTCTTCCTCGTCTACAACGCCATCTCGAATCGGCTGGGCGATCCGCAGGACGGCCTGCGTCCGCGGCCCGAGTTTCTCGCCAGTCGCCGGTTCGAGCCCATCGAGCGATGACGACGCTCTGGGTCTTCCTCGGCCTGATGGGGGTCTTCCTCGCGATCGGGATCGCGTCGGTCCGCCTGAGCCGGGGCACGGTCGACGACTACTATGTCGCGAGCCGCACCGTCGGTCCGGCGCTCGCGGGCCTCTCGGCCGTCGCGACTAACAACAGCGGCTACATGTTCATCGGGGTGATCGGGTTGACGTACACCAACGGCCTCGCCGCGTTCTGGCTGATGTTCGGCTGGATCCTGGGCGATTTTCTCGCATCGCTCGCGATCCATGCCCGCTTGCGGCGGGCGACCGGTCTCGCGCACGAGCCCTCCTACGTCGGCGCCCTCTCGCGCTGGATGGGAGAGGTCGATTTCAGCGTCTGGCGACGGGTCGCCTCGCTGCTCTCGCTCGTCTTCCTCGGGGTCTACGCGGCGGCCCAGATCA
>CAZFKD010000397.1:0-4580 GCA_964519695.1 uncultured Spirochaetaceae bacterium | reverse complement strand
GCCGAGCCCCGGCGCGCGAGGGCGCTGCGTTCGCGCACGGCGTTCCGGATCCGGGTGTAGAGAGCGCTCGGCAATCGATTCCCGCTTGGCATGGAGGAGCGGAGCAGCGGTCCAGTCGCAAAGGTCGCTCGCGCGGCGCAGCTCGCGAGCCCGCGGCCGACCCTCCACGGGTCGGCTCGGGCGGCGCGGCACAGGGTAGTCGGTCCGGGCGCCGTCTCAATCGCCGTCTGATAATCTGCGCCGCCGGCCGGGGCGCACGCGCCCGGACGGACGAAAGGGCGGGGATGAACCGGGCCGAGAAGGCGAAGCGCATCGTCGAGATCCTGCGGCGGCGCCATCCCGCGCCGCCGATTCCGCTCCACCACGAAGACGCCTTCACGCTGCTCGTCGCGGTCCTGCTCTCCGCCCAGACGACGGACGAGCGCGTGAATCAGGTGACGCCCGGCCTGTTCGCGCGGGCGCGGACGCCGGCGGCGATGGCGAAGCTCCCGGTCGAGACGATCCTGGCGGCGATCCGCTCGTGCGGTCTCGCGCCGGCGAAGGCGAAGAACATCCGCGCGCTCTCGGAGATCCTGGTCCGCGAGCACGGCGGCGAGGTGCCCGCGGATCTCGCGGCGCTCGAGGCGCTGCCCGGCGTCGGCCACAAGACCGCGAGCGTCGTCCTCGCCCAGGCCTTCGGGCAACCGGCCTTTCCGGTCGACACCCACATCCATCGGTTGGCGGCGCGCTGGGGACTCTCGGACGGCCGCAGCGTCGAGCAGACCGAGCGGGATTTGAAGGCGCTGTTTCCCCGGGATTCCTGGAGCTGGCTCCATCTCGCGATGATCCTGTTCGGCCGCGAGTCCTGTCCCGCGCGCGGCCACGACCTCGCAGCCTGTCCCATCTGCTCGTTCGCGGCGACGAAGAAGCGGATCGAGGAAGAGCGGCGGACCGGCGGCGGCGGGCCCCGCTCGCGCGAACGGCTGAAGCAGAAGGGCGCGGCGCGGGCGGCCCCGAAGCGCAAGGCCGCGCGCGGCGGCGCTGCCAATCGCCGATCGACGGCGAAGCCCGCGCCGCGGCCGTCCCCGCCCCGTTGAGCGTTAGGCCCGCGGGTCGCTCGTGCGCGGGTCGCCATGGCCGTTCGCTTTTTCCGGCCGCGCGGGGCCCGCTCGGCGGATCGTCACGATCCGGCCCACGATCGCTTCGGGCGGCGGCTCCGGCGGCGGCCCGATCTCGATCCGGCGTCCCACGACCTGAACGACCTGAAGGCCGGCGTCGGTCTGCACGAATCCCTTCGCGCGCAGGAGATCCTGCTCGGCACAGCGTGCGGCGAGTTCGGCGCGCAGCCGCTCCACCGGGATCCCCGGCTCGGGCCGCCACTCTTCGGTCGCGAAGGCCTCGTGGTGATGGGGCGGCGCGGACGGCGCGGGCCCGCTGCGATCGCGCGATCCGCTCCCGGAAGCGAGGTCCGGCGGAAAGAGCAGGTCGGGATCGACGTCGCCCTGTACCGCGCGCACGCAGGGCGCCTCGGGTTCGAGCGCGCGCAGGCGCCGCTCGAGCTCGGCCCAATGCGCCTCGGGCACCAGATCGATCTTGTTCAGCACGAGCAGATCGGCCGACTGCACCTGGTCTTCGAAGGTTCCCTCGAGATCGCGCCCCTCGAAGAGCTGCTCGGCGTTCACCACGACGACGGCGATGTCGTCGCCGATGAACTGCCGGACGGGATCGCGCCAGAAGTTGAGCTGCGTGTCGTAGGGCAGGGCGACGCCCGAGGTCTCGATCACGAAGCGGTCCGGCCGGACCTCGCGTTCGAGCGCGTCGAGCGTGTCGACGAGGTCGTCCGAGAGCTCGCAGCAGACGCAGCCCCCTTCGAGCTCGACGTAGGCCTGGCCGCCGGCGCCGAGCAGCGCCCGGTCGATGCCGAGCGCGCCGAGCTCGTTCGAGACGAGCGCGATGCGAAGGCCCCGGCGGCGGGCATCCGCCAGCAGCCGCTGGACGATCGTCGTCTTGCCGGACCCGAGAAAGCCCGAGAGGACGAGCACCGGAACGCGGCGGGTGGGCTGCGCTTCGGGGCTCTCGGCGGGCGACTTCGGGCTCGTCGATTCGGGGCGATCGGGCGACACGCTGGACACGTTAGACCATCTCCGGTCCGGCCCGGCGCATCGGCCGCGACGATTCGCGCGGATCCGCGATCGTGGTCGTCCGGCTCCGGCAGGGCGGGCTATGGTCGGTCGCGGATCCGGGGCGACGAGGACAAGGAGTGGGCGTGTCGGAGCGGGATTTCGATCTGTTCGTCATCGGTGCGGGATCGGGAGGCGTGCGGGCCTCGCGCTTCTCGGCAGCGCGCGGAGCGCGGGTGGCCGTCGCCGAAGAGGGCGCCCTCGGCGGGACCTGCGTGAACGTGGGCTGCATTCCGAAAAAGCTCTTCGTCTATGCCTCGCATTTCCGGGACGAGATGAGCGAGGCGGCGGCGGGCTACGGCTGGACGGTGGGCCAGCTCGGATTCGACTGGCCGACGCTGCGCGACAACAAGACGCGCGAGATCGAGCGACTCAACGGGATCTACGCCGGGCTGCTCGAGGATGCCGGCGTCCGGCACGTCCCCGGCCGGGCGCGGATCGTCGGTCCGCACGCGGTCGAGGTCGCGGGGGTGCGTTATTCCGCGGAGAACATCCTCGTCGCGACCGGGGGCTGGCCGTCGCTGCCGGAGATCCCGGGCGCCGAGCTCGGCGTGACCTCCAACGAGGTCTTCTTCCTGGACTCGCTGCCGCGCCGGGCGATCATCGTCGGGGGCGGCTACATCGCCGTCGAGTTCGCGGGCATCTTCAACGGCCTCGGCGTCGACGTGACCCAGCTCTATCGGGGCCCGCTCTTCCTGCGCGGATTCGACGACGACGTCCGGCGGCATCTGTCGGAGCAGATGGAAGGACGCGGCATCGACCTGCGCTTCGGGTCGAACGTGACGGCGCTCGCGAAGGCGCGCTCGGGGCTCCGGGCGACGCTGACCGATGGCAGTCAGCTCGAGGCGGATCTCGTCCTCTTCGCGATCGGTCGCCATCCGAATTCGATGAACCTCGGGCTCGAGGAGGTCGGCGTCGAACTCGCGCCCGACGGGGCGATCCGCGTCGACGCCTACTCGCGCACGAGCGTGCCGAGCATCTGGGCGATCGGGGACGTGACGAACCGGCTGAACCTGACGCCGGTGGCGATCCACGAGGGCGTCTGTCTGTCCGAGACGCTTTTCGGCAGCGGACCGCGCTCGCCCGACCACGAGAACGTGCCCGCGGCGGTCTTCTCGCAGCCGCCGGTCGCGACCGTCGGCTTGACGGAGGCCGACGCCCGCCAGCGCTTCGGCGAGGTCGACGTCTACCGCTCGACCTTCCGGACCTTGAAGCACACCCTCACCCACGGCCACGAGCGGACGATGATGAAGCTCGTCGTCGATCGCGCGAGCGACCGCGTCGTCGGTCTCCACATGGTCGGGCCGGACGCCGGCGAGATCGTCCAGGGGTTCGCCGTCGCCATCAAGGCGGGGGCGACGAAGGCCGATTTCGACGGGACGCTCGGCATCCATCCGACGGCTGCCGAGGAGTTCGTCACGATGCGGACGCCCGTCCGAGGCTGAGTGCCGCCGCGTGGCCGGTCGGCGGAGCGAGGCGGATGCGCCGGCAGAAGGTCCGATTCGAGATCATGCAAGCACCTGCTCGTCCGCTCTGTCTGGGCCGTCTGCGCCGCCAGTCGCCCGGATCGCTCGTCGCCCTCGCGCTCGCGCTGACGCTCGGGCTGGCGTCGTCGCCGCGGACCGCGGCCGCGGAAGACAGCGCGCCCCAGCCCGCGACGCCCGAGATCGAATCGGTCTACGACCCGTACCGCGGCATGGACGCGGACGGCCGGATTCCCGAGGTCGAGAAGGCGCGCTTCGTCGATCATCCGGAACGCTGGCGCTACATCCCGGAAGGCCGGATCAAGCCGGGCAACTACTTCCAGCGCTTCCTCGTCTCGAGCTTCGCGCTGCCGATCTTCTTCCACAACGCCGACGTCGGGACCGGCGTCGGCGTCGCGCTGACCGACATCGACTTCCGCCAGCAGCGCCGCCGGGAATTCCTGGGCGGCTTCTTCTCCTACACGACCGAGGGACAGCAGAGCTACGTGCTGCGCTGGCGGCGCTGGCTGCAACACCTCGAGCTGCCCGAAGGCGGGGTGCTCCAGGAAGAACGGAGCTTCCTCGGATTGGGCGGCGGCTATCGCAAGACACTCACCCGCCGCTTCTTCGGTATCGGACCGACGACCAACGAGGACGACGAGTCGAGCTTCACCGACGAGGTCGCATTCTTCGACCTGTTTCTCTCACACCCCCTGCCCGGCGCATTCGACGATTTCGTCTTGGAGGCGGGCCTGCGCGGCGAGGGCCATTGGCTCGGCCGGGGCCGCGTCGGAGGTCAGCCGTCGATGGACGATCCGAGCGCGCCGGCCGAGTTCCAGTCCCTTTTCCGCGAAGCCGATCAGGTCGCGCTGGGCTGGCTCGGAGCGGGGCTCCGCTACGACACCCGCGACAGCCAGCGAAACCCCTATCGAGGCACGGCCGTCGGGGGCTTCATCGA
>CAZFKD010000396.1:0-4604 GCA_964519695.1 uncultured Spirochaetaceae bacterium | reverse complement strand
TCCGGCACGGCGTCGCGAGCGGCGATCCGCTCGCCGATCGCGTGATCCTCTGGACGCGCGTCTCGCCGCGGGCGAGCGAGCTGCTCGGCTCGGTCCACGTCGATTGGTGGATCGCGCGGGATGCCGAGGCGAACGACGTCGTCCTGCGCGGCTTCGTCCACGTCGGCCCCGAGCGCGATTTCACGGTCAAGGTCGACGCCGAGGGCCTCGAGCCGGGACACGACTACTTCTACGGCTTCGTCGTCGACGGCATCGATTCGCCGGTCGGCCGGACGAAGACGCTCGCGGGCGAAGACGCCGCGAGCGCGCGGCTCGCCGTCGTGTCGTGCTCCAACCATCCCCAGGGCTTCTTCAACGCCTACGCCTGCATCGCTCGGCGCGACGACGTCGATCTCGTCGTCCACCTCGGCGACTACCTCTACGAGTACGGCAACTCGGGCTACGGCGACGGCAGCGCCCTCGGTCGCATCCCGGATCCGCTGCACGAGACCGTCTCGCTCGAGGACTACCGCCGCCGTCACGCCCTCTACAAATCGGATCCCGATCTGCAGGCGGCCCACGCCCGCCATCCCTGGATCAGCGTCTGGGACGACCACGAGAGCGCCAACAACGCCTGGACCGGCGGCGCCCAGAACCACTCCGCCGACGAGGGCGATTGGAACGCACGCCGGCTCGCTGCCATCCGCGCCTATCACGAATGGATGCCGATCCGCGATCTGCCGAACGGTCTGTTCCGGAGCTTCCGGATCGGAAGGCTCGTCGATCTCGTCATGCTCGATACGCGGCTGCACGGCCGCGACGCGCAGGTCGCCGGGCAGGATCACGCCGGCGCGGAGCATCCGGACCGCAGCCTGCTCGGCGCCGACCAGCTGGCCTGGCTCGAGGCGCAGCTCTCCGATTCGATGCGGTCGGGGACACGCTGGCGTGTCGTCGGACAGCAGGTCGTCTTCACGCCCCTGCGCGGCGTTTTCGGCGAGTTCAATCCGGATTCATGGGACGGCTATCGCGCCGATCGCCACCGGATCCTCGATCGTCTCGCGCGCGAGGGGATCGGCGACGTCGTCATCCTCTCGGGCGACGTCCACAGCGCCTGGGCCCTCGAGATCCCCGACCTCGAGAGCGATCCGCGCGGGCCCGGCGGATTCGCACTGGCGGGCGAGCGGACGTCCGGCGCCGTCGAGCTCGTCGCGCCTGCCGTCAGCTCGGCGCCCTTCGGCAGCCATCCGGCGGCACGCGAGCTCGTCGAGAAGGCCCCGCCGGCGCCCTACGTACGTTATTCGAACATCGACGAAAACGGGTTCCTGATCCTCGCGCTGACGCCGGAGCGCGCGCGGGCCGAGTTCTGGTTCAGCGATTCGGTGAAGACCCGATCCGCCCGCTGCCGACTCGACGCGGCTTTCGAGATCCGCGCCGGGTCGAGCCGCCTCGCGCGGATCAGTCCCGACGCGCCGCCCGATCCGTCCGGTCGATCCAGACCGTCGCGACCGTGAGCAGCGCGTCGCCATCCCCGCGATCGACGAGCTCGACGCGGGCGATCAGGCCCGCCGCCGTCCGCGCGAATTCCCGTGCGCGGGCGCAGATCGGTCCCTTGCGGCCGAGCTTCAGGTACTGGAGCTCGAGACCCCGCACGCGAACGGGTCCGCCCAAGGCGGCTGCCGCGAGCCGCTCCGCCGCCGCCTCGACGAGGATCGCGACGACGCCGCCCTGCAGCGCGCCGAGCGTGTTCTGGAGATAGGGATCGAGGTCGACCTCCGCCGAGCACTTGCCCGCCCCGGTTTCGCCCGCCCCGGCGCCGCCCCAGCGCACGCCGATCGCCTCGAGCAGCGGCTTCGCGAAGCCCGCTCCGACCGGGGCCTCTACCACCGCCGCTTCGCCGGTCTCGTGCGAGCGATGCAGCTCGGTCTGGAGCGCGTTGCGGCGCGGGAGAATCGCGAATCCGAGGGTCGAGAGGCCGACCGTGCGAACGGCCGCAGCGTTCGCCTCGCCCGGGCCGCCCGCGTTCGCGTGATGATCGAGGCGCACCTCGATCACGATCGTCGTCGCGCCCTTGCGCAGCACCCTCGGATGCCCGACGAGCAGCCCGTCGCCCGGGAGCTCGCCGACCTGCAGCGCGAGATTCGAAGTCGCGATCCAGGCGGGGGACACCTCCCGGATCGCGGTCTGTCCCGCGATCATGTCCGCGATGATCGCGGCGACACCGATCCGCACGCGGCCGGTCGCGTCCGCGATCGCCGGCACGATCGGGAGCCGGATCGCCCACTCGCCCTGCGAACGATCGATCCGGACCTGCAGGTCCCGGACGATGTGATGCGGCGGGGGATAGGCGCTCGCCGGCTCGGACTCAGCCACGTTTCGACTCCGGTCGATTCTTCGGGTCCCGGGCGTCGCCGTCGCCTCGTTGTCGGGAGCGCTCCAGCCCCGCCGCGCCGATCGCAGCGGGAAGCGCGGGGCCGAGCGCGCGCAGATCGGCGACGAGGCGCTCGAGCTCGAGCAAGAGGCGCGCCGGCAGCACGTCGCGGCAGATCCGGATGACACTCTCGAAATACCAGAGCTGCTCGGCCGGGCCGGCGTTGAAGCGGGCGAAGGTCGGCGGCCCCTCGTGGTGGAGGTCCCAGACGAGGTCGCCGAGGTTGTGGCGTTTGTCGCACGCGACGACGAGGCGACTCGAAGGCGGCGCCTGCTCGAGCCGCGCGAGGAAGCGCTCCTTGCGCTCGCGCCAGGGCCGTTTGTCTTCGCCCGTCTCGTCGGGGAGCGTATCGGTGCAGTCGAGGACGATGCGCAGGACCGGCTCGCCGAAGCGATCGCGAATCTCGCGCTCGCGCTCGCCGCGCGCGAGGCGGTCGGGGACGTCTTCGAGCGCGTCGTGGAGCAGGGCGGCGATCGCCTCGTCGGGCCCGCCGCCGCTCTCGATCACGAGGCCTTCGACGGCGAGCAGATGGGAGAGGTAGGAGGTCGCGCGGCCCTTGCGGGTCAGATGGCCGTGCCAGGCCCAGGCGAGCTCCGCCGCCGCGAGCAGCGACGCCCGCGCGTCCGCCCACGCCTCGATCGGCGGCGCCGATCTCGCCGGGGCGCTGGCGGATCCCGCTTCCGGGCGCACCGGGGCCCCGCCGCCTTGACGGCGCCTCGCCCCGCTCGCCGGCTTGCCCTGTGTCATTCGCGCCTTCCGCCCATGGTCGCTCGTTCGAGCGCCCGTGCCGACGCAGTCGCTGGACCGCCGCCCGGCTGCTCCGGCCGCGCAGTATGGCATAGGGAATCCGGCCGATGGGGCCGGGCGCGACCGGAGATGCAGCCCCGCCCGATTCGTCTAGCCTCTCGTCATGACGCGAAAAATCGACGCCCGCACGAACGACTGGGAGACCGACCGCTCGAAGCTCGAGCCCGAATGGCTGCGCGCCTTCGACTGGATCGAGCGCGAGCTCGGCATCCGCATCCAATCCTTCGAACGCCAGCCGCGCTGGCGGCCCGCCTACTACTGCGAGGCGGAGAAGGACGGCCGATCGATTCCGCTCTACCTGCGCGGCGAGCGCGGCGCCCTCGATCACGGCGTCTATCCCTTCGAGCAGGAGGCGAAGGTCTTCCAGGTCATGGAGGCCGAGGGCCTGCCCGCGCCCCACATCTACGGCGTCTGTCCCGACCCGAAGGTCATCGTGATGGACAAGATGCCGGGGCGCCCCGATCTCTCGACGGCGAAGGACGAGGCCGAACGCAAGGCGGTGCTCGATCATTTCATGGATCTGCTCGCGGATCTCCACCGCATCGATCCCAAGCGCTTCGAGGAGATCGGTTACGAGCGGCCGCGCGACGCCCGGGCGCTCGGCCTCTCCGACCTCGATCGCTGGGAGCGCTCGTACCGCAAGGGCAAGAAGCGGCCCGAGCCGCTGATCGAGTTCGTGAACGCCTGGCTGCGGCGCAACGTGCCCGAGGATCGCTACGAGCTGGCCTGCCTCCAGGGCGATACCGGCCAGTTCCTGTTCGAGAACGGCCGCGTCACGACCTTCATCGACATGGAGCTCTCCCACATCGGCGACCCCGCCGCCGACCTCGCCGGCCTGCGCGGCCGCGATCTCGCCGAGCCGATGGGCGATCTGCTCCCCGCCTACGAGCGTTATTTCGCGCGCACCGGCCAGCGGATCCCGTTCCCGGTCATCGACTACCATACGGTCCGCTTCAACCTCGCGACCCCGTTCACCTGCGCTCCGCTCGTCGCCGACCCGCCGTCGACCGTCGATCTCGTCCAATATGTCGGCTGGTACTGGGTCTGGTCGCGGGCCTGCATCGAGGTCATGGCGAACTCGCTGGGCGTCGAGCTCCCGAGTCCGACGATTCCCGAGCCGGCGCGTTCGCGTTACGCGAGTGCCCACGATCTGCTGGTCTCGAAGCTCGCCGAGCTGCGCTCCGCCGAGGAGGGCTTCAAGCGCTACGAGCTCGACACGACCTGGCGCAACGCGAGCTACCTCGCGCGGGTCGAGTCGATGGGGCCGCAGATGGACGCGGAGGAGGCGGTCGAGATCGATCGGCTGCTCGGCCGCCAGACGAAGCCTCTCGATCGCGAAGCCGAGCTCGAGCGCTTCGTGCTCGAGCAGGGCGAGAAGCACGAAGCGGAG
>CAZFKD010000395.1:0-4604 GCA_964519695.1 uncultured Spirochaetaceae bacterium | reverse complement strand
GACTCCCATGGGCTCGCAAGCTGTACGCCCATCGCAAGACGCAGGGCGAGCGGCCTTTCGCACAGATCAAGAACGCGATGAAGTTCCGACGGTTCTCGTTACGAGGGCGAGCGAATACTCAAGGCGAGTGGAACCTGGTGTGCTCGGCGACGAATCTTCTCACGCTATGCAGGGCGATGGCGACGTGAAGAGGCCGACGACGGGCGTCGACAAGCGCTCACGGAGCCTCCTCGCGAGCTCAGACAGGGCGCTTTCGAGGACGCTTCTCTCGAAATCCGCTGCCAACCGGCGAATCCGACCCGATCACGCTCGCCTTCGGGCGGATCTTGGGTCAGGCTCCTAGGAGCCTAATCCCCACCGCGTCGACCTTCAGACCGTCAGACCATCGATCCGCTGCTGCAGGGCCTTCGCGCGCGCGATCCAGATCAGCGCATCGGGATCCTCGCGCAGCAGAGGACCGAGCCGGCCGAGGACAAGGGCGGCGAGCCGGGCGAACTCGCGCTCCTGCAGGTGGCCCTCGAGATCCGCCCACTCCGACAAGGATTCGATGGATCGGGCGTAGCGACCGTCGAGGACGGCCTGCATGCCCTCCGCATAGAGCTCGAGCTGGCGGATCTCGCCGGTCGGCGCGTCGGGCTCGGACTCCGCGCGCCGGAGCGTCTCGAGCGCCTCGATGTAGTAGGCGCTCTCGAGCAGCGCGCGTGCACCCTCGATCAGACCCGTCACGGCGTCGCCGTGCATCGCACGCAAGAGCCCGGCCAGCCCCTCCGGAAAGGTCTTGTCGACCTGGTCCCTGCGACTGAGCAGACACCGGGTGACCCGCCGGTCGCCGGCACGCTCGAGCAGCAGCCGCCGCAGCTGGTCGCGCGTCTGGGAGAGCAGGACCCGAACCTCGGCGACGACCTCGCCCTGCCGCGCGATGCTCTTGCCGAGGATCCGGTCGAACTCGCCGATCAGCGACTCCGAGTCCGGGTCCGCGGCCTCCCGCAGCATCGCCACACGCGGTCCGTAGACCTCGCGCTGATAGAGGCTCTCGCGCAGCTTCATGGCTTCGTGGAAGAGCGAGCCGAGCGCGAGGTCGAAGAGCGCCTCGTGCCGGACGACCTCGCTCGCGTACTCGTCCGTCCGAAAGAGCGCGTGGCTCTTCTCCTTCATCCGGAAGAGCACGGCCCCTTCGTCGTCACCGACGAGCTCGCGGATCCGGGCGAAGGGGATCTCGTCGACCCCATGGCGGACGAAGAGATCCACGAAGGCCGTATACCCGGCCAGGAACTCACGCAGCAGCTGGACGAAATCGGCGGATTGGCCAGCCGGATCGGGTCTCGCGCTCCTCGATGCGTTCAATGCGCGGACCTCGGGGCCTCTCCGGGCGGGCTCGGCTTCCAGCCGGGCCGGGCCTGCAACGAGCAGCCCGGCGAGCGGCCGCCCAGGGTAGAAGACACTTCTCCCGGGGCCAATGCTCGGTTGTTCCGATCCGCGCCGTCTCCTAAGGTCCGGTTTGTCACGACCCCTTCGCACGCGCGCCCCGGGGCCCTGCCGGGAATCGACTCCGGATCGGCAACGTCCGACCCCGGAACCGGTCCCCTCGAAAGGAAGATTGCGAGATGACCCAACCCGAACGCGAGAGCATGGAAGTCGACATCCTCTTCGTGGGCGCCGGCCCCGCGACCCTCGCCTCTGCCTACCACCTGATGAAGCGGGTCGAAGCCCACAACGAGGCCTGCGCAAAGACCGGCCGGGTCCCGATCGAGCCCCCGTCCATCCTGGTGATCGAGAAGGCGGCCAACATCGGAGACCACCAGCTCTCCGGCGGCGTCATGAATCCCCGCGCGATCCGGGAGCTCGTGCCCGACTATCGCGAGCAGGACTTCCCGATCGAGTACAACTGCACGAACGACTATTTCTGGCTCTTCACACGCAAGGGCACCATCAAGTCCCCGATCACGCCGCCCATGTTTCAGAAGAAGGGCTACCACGTCGTTTCGCTGTCGAACGTCGTGAAGTGGCTCGCCGCGAAGTGTGAAGAAGTCGGCGTCGAGATCTATCCGGGCTTCGCCGCGGCCGAGGTCCTGACCGATGGGGATCGTGTCATCGGCATCCGCACCGGCGACATGGGCCTCGACAAACACGGCAAGCCGAAGGCGAACTACCAGCCCGGCATGGACATCTTCGCGGGCGTCACCGTGCTCGGCGAGGGCGTGCGCGGCTCGTGCACCAAGCAGCTGATCGATCGTTTCGGTCTCGAGGGACAGAACCCGCAGACCTACGAGACCGCCATCAAGGAGATCTGGCGCATCAAGCCGGAGAAGCACCAGCCCGGGCGGGTCGTGCACGGCTCGATGTTCCCGGACTTCTTCCGGCAGATCAACGGCATGTGGCTCTACGACATGAAGGACGACCTGATCTCCTTCGGCTACGTGACGTCGCTCTCGTCCGAGGATCCGACGAACGATCCGCATCGCGCCGCCCAGGAGTTCAAGCGCGATTCGCCGTTGATGCGGGACCTGCTCGAGGGCGCCGAGCTCATCCGTTACGGCGCAAAGTGCATCCCGACGGGCGGGCTCCACGCGATGCCGAAGCTCTACACGAACGGCGCGATGATCGTCGGCGATTCCGCCAGCATGCTGAACATCATGAAGCTCGCGGGCATCCACATGGCGATCAAGTCGGGCATGCTCGCCGCCGAGACCCTCGTCGACGCGCTCGAGCAGCGCGACTTCAGCGCAAAGAGTCTGGGCGGCTATGCCGAGCGCTTCAAGAACAGCTGGGCCTACGAAGAGCATCTCGAGGGCAGGAACTTCACTGGATCCAACGAGATCGCCCCGCTCTTCGGCATGCTCGTCAACATCCCGCTGATGCTGATCACGAAGGGACGCGGTCTCATCCCCTTCATCAAGACACACCCCTCGCATGCGGCGATGAAGAAGATCTGGGAGCTGCCGAAGGAAGTCCGCGAGCGTCCCCCGTTCGTGCCCGACGGCGTGCTGACTTTCTCGAAGGAGCATCTCGTCGGATTCTCCGGTACGCAGCACGAGTCGGACCAGCAGCCTCACCTGAAGGTCGCGGACACGAACGTCTGCGCGACGAGCTGCCGGACCGACTACGGCAACCCGTGCGAGAAGTTTTGTCCGGCCGCGGTCTACGAGATGATCGACGTCCCGGGCAAGCCCGGGGCGAAGGAGCTCTTCATCCACCACGAGAACTGTGTCCACTGCAAGACCTGCGACATCGCGGATCCCTACCAGATCATCACCTGGACGACGCCGCAGGGCGGCGAAGGTCCCGACTACACGCGGATGTGATCGGAGCCCCGTGCATGGGCGCTCCTGGCTCCCTCGTGATCCGCGCAGGCGTGCGCGCCGCTGCACGCCTGCGCGAAGAGGGCTTCCACGCCGACCTCTTCGACACCCTCGTCGGCGCATCGGGCGGTCCGAAATGGCTCGTCCTGCGCCATCTCGACGACGCCCTGATCGCGCGCGTCATCCTCCCGCGCACGCTTCCGATCGACACGCTCGGCTCGTCGATCGGAAGCTTCCGCCATGCCTGCTTCGCGCAGCGAGAGCCCGGCGCGGCCCTCGCCCGCTTCGCCGAGGCCTACACGCGACAGGCCTATCGAGAAAGGCCGACGCCGGAGACGATCTCCGGGGAGAGCGAACGCATCCTCTCGCATTTTCTCGCCGCGCACGGCGCCGAGGAGATCGGATCCAACACGCGCGTCCGCTCCCATTTCGTCGCTGCCCGCCTGCGGTACGACCGCGGCCGCGACCGCGGCGCTGCCTTCCGGCTCCAGCTCGCCGCGGCCGCCTCTCGCAACCTGCTGTCGAGGCGCAGCCTCGGGCGGTCGTTCGAGCGCATCCTGTTCGCCTCGGCCCGCCCGACGGTCGGCTTCGACGATTTCCCGACCCGCCACGTCCCGCTCGACGCCGGCAACGTCGGCGCCGCGTTGATGGCGAGCGGCTCGATTCCCCTGCTGATGGCCGGCGTTCGGGACGTTCCTGGCGCTCCGGGCACGCTCTTCGACGGCGGCATCCTCGACTACCACTTCGACTTCGCGTTTCGACGGCGGCCCGGCCTCGTGCTCTTCCCGCACTTCTTCGACCGCATCACACCGGGATGGTTCGACAAGGTCCTCCCCTGGCGGTCGCCCCGCGCGAGCGACCTCGAGGACGTCGTGCTGATCGCCCCGTCGGATGCATTCATCGCACGACTGCCGGGGCGGAAGGTGCCCGACCGCGACGATTTCCTGAAGCTCGGGACGCAGGAGCGGATCGCCCGATGGCTGCGCGTCCAGGACGAATCGAAACGGCTGGCGGACGATTTCACGACGCTGGTCGACTCCGGCCGGATCGCCGACGTCGTTCGGCCATTCGCCGCCCCTTGACATCGATCCGATCCGGGTGGGAAGATGCGAGTCGTCCGCATCGGCCGTGGAGAGGACCGCCCTTGTTCATTCGACGCAGATCGGGGCGGAGCTGGCCGAGACGGCCGGGAATCGGTCGGGGTCGACTCGGGATCCTCGGACTGCTCCTCGTCCTCACGTCGCTCGCCTGCGAGACGCGCCACCGCAGCGCCGTCCTCGTCCCGGTCGGATTCGACTCCAGCTC
>CAZFKD010000394.1:0-4612 GCA_964519695.1 uncultured Spirochaetaceae bacterium | reverse complement strand
CTTCGTTCGCGCGCTCGTGATCACGCCGATCTACCTGCTGGGGTTCGCGGAGAGCGCCGTGAGCGCGTATGTCGTCTGGGTCGGGATCCAGAGCGTCCTGATCCATTCGAATACGCGGCTCCGATTCGGCTGGCTCGAGCACGTCTTCGTGACGCCGCATTTCCATCATTGGCACCACGCCGCCGACGCCGAAGCGATCGACCGCAACTACGCCGCGAGCCTGCCGATCCTCGACCGGCTCTTCGGAACGTCCGCCTCGCCGCGCGAGCGCTGGCCCGAGCGTTATGGCGTCGTCGGGAAGCCGCTGCCGCAGGGCTTCTTCGGGCAGCTTCTCTATCCGTTCATGGAAGGGCGGGCCGGGTCGCCCGGCGGCGCGTGACCGCGCGCCGCGCCGCGAGCGCCGTCCCGGCGCTCAATCGAGCACGAGCACGCCGTCCTCGATCGGCCCGCGCCTCAGCATCTTCCGATCCCGCGCGTAGTCCTGGGTATTGAGCCAGGGCGCGCGATCGCCCTGCTTCGGGAAGAGGTGCATCGCGCGCTGCATGTAGCCCGGCGTGAAGCCGTCGATCCAGGGCCGCGTCGGCATGTCGCGATCTTCCGGCCGAAGGCGCGGCGTCGCGCGCCGCGCGCCGCGCTGGTCCATCGTCTCGAGCACGCGGCAGACCCATTCCGCCGTCAGGTCCGCGCGCAGGGTCCAGGACGCATTGATGTAGCCGAAGGTCTGGACGAGGTTCGGCACGTCCGAGTACATCATGCCCTTGTAGGTGAGGGTCTCGGCGAAGTCGACCTCGCGGCCGTCGACCTCGAACTCGGCGCCGCCGAGGATCTCGAGCTCGAGGCCCGTGGCGCTGACGACGATGTCGGCCTCGATCCGCTGGCCGGATTCGAGCTCGATGCCCGAAGGCACGAAGCGCGCGATCCGATCGGTCGCGACGGACGCGCGACCCTCGCGGATCGCGACGAACAGATCGGCATCGGGCACGAGGCAGAGCCGCTGATCCCAGGGGTCGTAGCTCGGCGTGAAATGCTTCTCGACGTCGTAGTCGGGGCCGAGATGGCGGCGGACTTCGCGCAGCAGATGGGCGCGCACGCGCTCGGGATGCGCGCGGGTCTGGCGGTAGATCCAGCGCTGGACGAGCACGTTCTTCGCGCGCACGAGACGATAGGCGAGCGCGTCCGGCAGCAGCCGCCGTAGCCAGATGGCGATGCGATCGACCGCCGGCAGCGACGCGACCCAGGTCGGGGAGCGCTGGATCATCGTGACGTGGGCGGCGGTCTGCGCGAGGGCGGGGACGAGGGTGACCGCGGTCGCGCCGCTGCCGATGACGGCGATGCGGCGGCCGGCGTGGTCGAGATCCCCGGGCCAGAACTGCGGATGCACGATGCGGCCGCGGAAATCCGCCATGCCCTCGAAATGCGGCGCGTGGCCCCGGTCGTAGCGGTAGTAGCCGCTGCACATCGAGAGCAGGCGCGCGCGGAGCGTCGCGCCGCGCGGCGCTGCCCCCGGATCGGTCGCGGCGATCTCGACCTCGAGCAGCCAGCACGCCTCGTTGCTCGACCAGCGCGCGCGGCGCAGGCGATGGCCGAAGCGGATGTGTTGCTCGATGTCGTGCTCGCGGGCGGTCTCGCGGACGTACTCCCGGATCGCGGGGCCGGCGGCGATCGACTCTCGTGCGCGCCAGGGCGCGAAGGCGTAGCCGAGGGTGTGCATGTCGCTGTCGGAGCGGATGCCGGGATAGCGGAAGAGGTCCCAGGTTCCGCCGATCGCCTGCCGGCTCTCGAGGATCGCGAAGGTCTTCGCCGGGCAGCGGGCTGCGAGGTGGCAGGCCGCGCCGATGCCCGAGAGGCCGGCGCCCACGATGACGACGTCGAGGAATTCTTCCGCCGGGCTCATGATCGACTCCGAATCGAGCCAACGCAGCCGAACGGCTCGCGTGTGTCGCGCCGCCGCACTGCGGGACGGGCGACGCCGCCGGATCCGCGGCGCGCCGACGATACCCGACGCGTGCGCCGGAAGGAGCACGACCGGCCTGGCTGCCAGTCGCAATCCGGGAGGGGCGCGGCGCGTTCGTCGGCTACGCTGGCGCCGCTCGCAGGAGGATGCGCATGGTGGCCGTGACCCAGACGATCGAGCTGACGCCCGAGATCCGGATGGCCCAGGCCCGGACCTACGACGAGTGGCGCGCCGCGGCGGAGGCCGAAGACGAGCGAACGGGCGCCGCGCGCTGGAAGGCGAAGGACGAGAGCCGCCGCTACGACTACAAGGTGATCCGCCGCCGGCTCGAGGAGCTGCGCGAGGTCCGTGCATCGGATGATCCGCATCGCCTGCTCTTCTACCTGAACGAAGGCATCCACGGCAATACGGGCGGGATGGGCTCCTCGGCGCTCTATCGCCGTGCCCGCTTCGGCACGAAGGATCTCGTCACGACCTACTCCCGCGAACTCGCCGGCGCGATCGAGCAGCTCGCCGCACAGCCCGAGGAGGAGATCTCCTTCGCCGAGAAGCGCAAGTTCTTTCGCCGCGCGAGCCACTGCTTCGGCCGGACCGCGATGATGTTCTCGGGTGGCGGGATCCTCGGCTTCTTCCATGTCGGTGTCGCGCGGGCGCTGCTCGAGCAGGGCCTGATGCCGAACGTGCTGTCGGGATCGAGCGCCGGCGCGTTGGTCGCAGCCATTCTCGGGACGAAGGACGCCGGGGAGCTGCGCGAGATGCTGCAGGCGCGTGCGCTCCACGAAGCCTTCGAGGGCCTCTTCGAGGCGAGCGTCGAACCGACGCGCCGTCGCCGCCGGCTCGGCGTCGCCGAGCTGCGCAGCTTCGTCGAGAGCCGCATCCCGGATCTGACCTTCCAGGAGGCCTTCGAGAAGACGGGGCGCCGGATCAACATCTCGGTCTCGCCGCGCGAGCTGCATCAGCAGCCGCGTCTGCTGAACGCGATCACGTCGCCGACCGTCTTCATCCGCGAGGCGGTGATGGCGTCCTGCGCGATCCCGGGGATCTTCCCGCCGGTGACGCTCGCGGCCCGCGGCCGCGGCGGAGAGCGTCGGCCCTACGTCGCTTCGCGCCAATGGGTCGACGGGTCGGTGACCAACGACCTGCCGGCGCGCCAGCTCTCGCGCCTCTATGGCGTCAACCATTTCATCACGAGCCAGGTCAATCCGATCATCCTCTGGACGCTGCGCGATACCGACGCCCAGGACACGCTCTTCGCGAAGCTCTGGGACATCTCGACCCAGGCTGCGCGTCAGTCGGTCCGCGCGACCTATCCGCTCAGCATGAAGCTGACCGAGCGCGCCTATCCGCTGAATCTGTTCGTCCGGATGGCCTACGGCGTCGCGACCCAGGACTACACCGCCGACATCAACATCCTGCCGCGCCGGCGCGCCTGGAATCCGGCAAAGCTGCTCTCGGCGCTCTCCTCCAACGAGACCGAGTTCCTGATCGCCGAGGGCGAGGCGTCGGCCTGGCCGCGCATCGAACGCATCCGCAACTGCACCCGAGTCAGCCGCGCGCTCGACGCCGTGCTCGCGCGCCTCGACGGCCAGTCGATCCCGGCGCGGGCCTGAATCGCATCCGAACCCGGAGCCCCCAGCATGTCGATCCCGAGACCGCCCCAGCCCGAGACCCCCGAGCCCGGTGCCTTCGCCGTCCAGCGCGCGAAGGTGGACGGCGATCTCGAGCTCGCCTTCGTTCGCGAGGGCGTCGGCGGCCATCCGCTCCTGCTGGTCCACGGCTATCCCGAGACGAAGCGCATCTGGTGGCGCAACATCCGGCCGCTGGCCCTGGCGGGCTTCGAGGTCATCGTCCCCGACCTGCGCGGCTACGGCGACTCGGATCTCTCGCCGGACGACGCCTACGATCTCGTCCTCTACTCCCGTGACCTGAAGACCCTCGTCCACGACGTCCTCGGCCACGACCGCGTCGGCGCGATCGCCGGCGACGTCGGCGGCGTCGTCATCTGCGACATGGCGAATCGCTTCCCCGGCCTGATCGAGCGGATGATCTTCTTCAACACCGTCCCGCCGACCGATTTCGCGAAACCCGAGTGGTATGCCGAGCGCGGACTCTCGCTGATGCCGCTGCCGGATGGCCCGACCGGCGACTACCGAATTCGTCAGGGGCGTGATCCCGAAGCGCTGCTCGCCGAGCTCGATACGCCCGAGCGCCGCCGCCGCTACCTGCGCGATTTCTACGAGCACCGGCTCTGGGCCTCGCCGGGCGCGTTCAGTGACGCCGAGATCGACTTCATGGCCGAGCCCTTCCTCGATCCGCGAAAGCTCGCCGCGTCCTGGGCGCCCTATCAGCTGCAATACGGCCGGAAGATGTCGGAGATGCCGATGCTGGGTCCCGTCGAGGTCCCGACGCTCGTGCTCTACGGCCCCGAGGACCACGTCGTTCCGCCGGATTTCGTGAAGCGCTGCGAGGCCGGCTTCCGCGATCGCATCGGGCCCGTCGTGGTGCCCGAAGCGGGGCATTTCCTGCAGTGGGAGCGCGCCGACGTCCTGAACGGCCTCGCGCGCGTCTTCTTCGAGGGATGCAAGCGCGGCGCCCGGGGCTGACTGACGTGGCTCGCCAATTGTTCCCGGCATGATCCCTGCTCTCGAAAGGATCATG
>CAZFKD010000393.1:4152-4631 GCA_964519695.1 uncultured Spirochaetaceae bacterium | reverse complement strand
TCCGCTCGACCCTCGAGGAGGCGCGCGACGCGAGCCTGCTGCTGCACGTCGTCGACGCCTCGGATCCGGCCTTCGAGTCGCAGATCGCCGTGACCCGCGAAGTGCTGGCGTCGATCGGCGCGGACGAGAGCCCGCACGTCGTCGTCCTGAACAAGGCCGATCGGCTCGACGAGCTGACGCGGGCGCGCGTGCTCAAGGCCGAGCCCGAGGCGCTGCTGCTCTCGGCGCATGCGCCCGAGGACGTCGACCGCCTGCGCGCCTTCATCCTCGCGCATTTCGAGCGCGATCTCGAAGAGGTCGAGCTGCTGGTGCCCTACAGCCATTCGAAGGTCGTCGCGACCGCGCATGCCCTCGGCACGGTCTCGTCCGAGCAGTACGAGGATGCCGGCGTCCGGATCCGCGTGCGCGCGCGCCCCGCGGCGCTCGCGAAGCTACGCGCGGAGCTGGGCATCGCGGCGCCCGATCCGGGCTGACGCCTC
>CAZFKD010000393.1:235-4142 GCA_964519695.1 uncultured Spirochaetaceae bacterium | reverse complement strand
GCGTGATCGTGCCGATATTGTAGGGCACGAGATTTCCGCCGGCATCGAACTGAACCGCTAGAATCCGGGCGCCCCCGACCCGCGATCGGACTGCGAACCGCTGGAGAGCCGCCCATGCTGACCGTCTACCACCTCGCGACTTCCCGCTCCGACCGCCTGATCTGGCTGCTCGAGGAGCTCGGCCTCGACTTCGAGGTGAAGACCTTCGAGCGCGATCCGAAGACCCAGCGCGCGCCGGAAGAGATGAAGGCGCTGCATCCGCTCGCGAAGGCGCCCATGCTCGGCGACGGCGACCGGATCCTGATCGAGAGCGGCGCGATCTTCGAATACGTCCTCGCGCGCTACGGCGACCAGCCCGGCCGTCCGAGCCTGGCGCCCAAGCCGACCGATCCCGACTGGCCCGACTATCTGCAATGGCTCCATTTCGCCGAGGGCTCGGCGATGCTGCCGATGCTGCTCGACCATTTCGAGAAGGCGGGCCTCTGCGGGCCGGTCGGCTCGTCGCCGATGGCGGCGATGGCGCGGAGCGAGCTCGACCGCCTCTTCGAGGCCCTCGACGGCATCCTAGCCAAGCAGGAATGGATGGCCGGCCCGCGCTTCACCGCCGCCGACTGCATGATGGGCTGGTACATCGAGATGATCGAGCTGCGCGGCGAGATCGGGCCCTACCCGGCGCTGCAACGTTATGTCGAGAAGCTGCGCGCCCGCCCGGCGCATCAGCGGGCAATGGCGCGCGCCCGCGGCGGGTCCTGAGCTCTCGCCCCCCGGCGCGGGCGTTGCCGGGCGCTCCGGCGATCAGCCGTTCAGCCAGACCCCGGCGTCGACGACGAGCGTCTGGCCCGTCATCAGGCGGCTGTCTTCGCTGGCGAGGTAGACGGCGGTGCCCGTCAGATCGTCGGGCTCGAGCGTCATGCCCATCGGCGAGCCGGCCTTGAGGCCCTTGATCGCGAAGTCCGGGACGATCTTCTTCGTCGCCTCGGACATCGTCACGCCCGGGGCGATCGCGTTGACGCGGATGCCGTCCTGGCCCGCCTGCCGCGACATCATCTTCGTCATGTAGATCATGCCCGACTTCGAGAGGCCGTAGGCGTTCGTGCTGAAGTTGTCGAAGGGCATCGGCGGGAGCGGCAGCGGATAGGCCGCCGTCGAGGCGATGTTGATGATCGAGCCCGAATGCTGCTCGCGCATGACCGGGTAGACGGCACGCGCGCAGATCAGCTGCCCGATCAGGTTGATCTCGAGCACCTTGCGCAGGTACGCGATGCTCTGGTCCATGATGTCCTGGTCGTAGTAGAGCGCTGCGTTGTTGATCAGCACGTCGATCCGGCCGAACTCGGTCTTGACCCGCTTCGCCATCTCGGCCGTCTGCTCTTCGCTCGTGATGTCGACGCGCAGGGCGATCGCACGGCCGCCCTTCTCGGTGATCTCGCGCGCGACGCCGCTCGCCTGATCGTCGCGGAGGTCGACGACGGCCACCGCGGCGCCTTCTTGCGCGAAGCGCAGGCAGTAGGCGCGGCCGATGCCCTGGGCGCCGCCGGTGATGATCGCGACCTTGCCCGCCAGTCGTCCTTCGTTCGCCATGTTCGTGGTCCTTTCGTTCTGCGCGGGCGCTCGCCGCGGGTTCTCCAAGCCGGTTGTCGCTCCCAGCCGCCTCCGCCCGGCCTAACGAACGAACAGCTTCCGGCTCGGATCGAGATGGGCCCAGGCCTTGGGCAGCGAGACGTCGCGCACCGGCTGGCGCGGCGGCATGTTGAATTCCTTCGGCGGCCGCCAGCCCATGTCGCGCATCGTCTGGCCGACGTGCGTCATGTTGAGCATGTCGTGGCTGTAGCAGAAGAGGCCGTTGCCGGCGTAGTAGAGGATCGAGAGCCCGGGCACGACCCAGGGCCTGCCCTCGGCGTCCTCGCCCATGACCTGGTCCCACTGCGAGACGACGCGCGGCCCGTCGACCATGATCCAGTTCTCGGGCGTCGCCCAGCCATTGCCCGTCAGGCCGGCCATCGACTTCTCCATGAAGTCGCGGATCGCCTCGCGCCCTTCGATGCGGCCCCAGGCCGGGTCGATGTAGACGGCGTCGTCCGTGAAGAACTCGAGGGCGAGGTCCGACCAGGTGCGCGTCCCGGCATCGACCTCGTCGCGCATGGCGACGAATTCACGGTAGCGGGCGACGGCTTCGGTCTCGGCGGGGGTCGGCATGGGGCGTCCTCTTCTTGGGTTCGGGGCGGCTAGGATCGCCCGCGGCTCTGCGCTCCGCCACCCGCCCGCGCCCCGCCTGGGTTAGCGTCCGGGGGCCCGAACGCCCGCCTCACCCCTCGGAGAACCCGAATGATGGCCCTCTGGAACGACGCCCGACTCCTGATCGACGGCGAGCTGGTCGAAGCGACCGGCCGCGGTCGTTTCGACAACATCAACCCCGCGACCGAGGAGATCATCGGCAGCGTTCCGAACGCGACCGCCGAAGACGCGCGCCGCGCGATCGCCGCAGCCCGCCGCGCCTTCGACGAGACGGACTGGTCGCGCAATCACGCGCTGCGCGCCCGCTGCCTGCGCCAGCTGCGCGACGGCCTGAACGCGCGCCTCGAAGAGCTGCGCAAGCTGACGGTCGCCGAGGTCGGCTGCCCGATCTCGATGACCTATGGGCCGGGGCTGAACGATCCCATCAATTGGCTCGGGAACTACGCCGACTTCCTCGAGACGTTCGAGTGGCGCCGCGACGCGGGCATCGCGCAGGTCATGGGCCAGCGCGTGCAGCGCTTTCTCGAGTACGAGCCGATCGGCGTCGTCGGCGCGATCACGCCCTGGAACGTGCCCCACGACATCAACCTGAAGAAGGTCGGCTGGGCCCTCGCGGCGGGCTGCACGGTCGTCTTGAAGGCGGCGCCGACGACGTCGTGGTGCGCCAACTTCGTCGCCGAGGTCGCGGCGACGGCGACGGATCTGCCGCGCGGCGTCTTCAACGTCGTGACCTCCGAAGGCAACGACGTCGGCGAAGTCATCACGAACGATCCGCGCGTCGACCTGATCGGGTTCACCGGTTCGACCGCGACCGGCAAGCGCATCCTCGAGGTCTGTGCGCCGCAGATCAAGCGCGTGCAGCTCGAGCTCGGCGGGAAGTCCGCCGCGATCGTGCTCCCCGACATGCCGAACCTCGCTGCCGTCGCCGGCGCAATGGGCGCCGTCGCCTGCTTCCACGCCGGCCAGGGCTGCGCGATCCTGACGCGGCTGCTCGTGCCGAAGCGCGAGCTCGACTCGGTCGTCGATGCGGTCCAGAAGGCGATGAAGGCGGTCGCCTACGGCGATCCGATGGATCCGGCGAACATCATGGGCCCGCTCAACAGCGAGATCCAGCGCGAGCGCGTCGAGGGCCATGTCCAGAAGGCCCTCGCCGACGGGGCGAAGCTCGTCGTCGGCGGCAGCCGGCCGAAGCATCTCGCGAAAGGCTATTTCTTCGAGCCGACCGCGTTCATCGCCGACGAGAACTCGGCGCTCGCGCAGAACGAGGTCTTCGGGCCCGTACAGTGCATCATCGGCTACGAAGACGAGCAGGACGCGATCCGGATCGCGAACAACTCCCGCTACGGGCTCTCGGGGGCGATCATGGGCGGCGACGTCGAGCGCGCGCTCGCGGTCGCGCGCCAGATCCGCACCGGCACCCTCTCGGTCTGCGGCGGCGCCTACTACAACTGGGACGTGCCGTTCGGGGGCTACAAGGAATCCGGGATCGGGCGCGAGCACGGCACGGTCGGCTTCGAGGAGCATCTCGAGGTCAAGACCATCGCCCTCCCGGCGCGATAGGGGCAGCCGACCGCCTAACGCGGGACGGGTTCCAGGCGGAGGATCTGGCTGCCCGCGCGGTGTTCGAGGAGGAGGAGGATTTCGCCGGTGGGGGCGATCTCGACGTCGCGAA